>JAZRQN010000126.1:0-5570 GCA_045649855.1 Acutalibacteraceae bacterium
GAGGCGGATGCCGCTCGCCGCGAGGTTACTCGCTTGGGCGCGGAAGTGGACGAACTGATAAAACAGTTGGCGTACCGCTAATGCGTAACATTGAAATATTGGCACCTGCCGGATCGCAGGATGCCTTGCAGGCGGCGGTACGATGCGGTGCCGCCGCTGTTTATTTGGGCACCGATGCGTTTAACGCACGGCAACACGCGGAGAACTTTGCAGGCGACGCGCTGAAAAGCGCTGTCGCCTATTGCCATATACGCGGCGTGAAGGTGTTTTTAACCTTGAATACACTGATCCGCGAAAACGAATTTGAACAGGCTCTGGACGTTGCCAAACGCGCGCAGGCGTTCGGCGTGGATGCGCTGATTTTGCAGGATGTGGGACTGGCGCGGTATTTGCGCGAATGGTTGCCGGATATGCCTTTGCATGCTTCTACGCAACTTTCTTGCCACACACCCGATGGTGTACGCTTTTTGAGGGATAACGGTTTTTCGCGCGTGGTGCTGGCTCGTGAAATGTCTTTGGACGAGATTAAACGATGCGCAGACCTTAACTGTGAGCTGGAAGTGTTTGTACACGGCGCTTTGTGTATGTGCGTGTCAGGACAATGCTATTTGTCCGCGATGCTCGGTGGCAGAAGCGGCAACAGAGGATTGTGCGCGCAACCGTGCCGTCTGCCGTTTTCAGCAGAGGGTACGCCCGATCAGACGGGTGGCTTTGCTCTGAGTTTGAAAGATCAGAGTATCGTACAGCAGATCCGAACGTTGGCTCAAGCAGGCGTCCTCTCTTTTAAGATCGAAGGCAGAATGAAACGACCCGAATACGTGGCGGCGGCTGTCAGCGTATGTACAGCGGCGGCAAGAGGAGAAACCGTACCTGCACAGATGCTGCAGGATCTGGAAGCGGTGTTTTCCCGATCGGGTTTCACGGATGGATATTATACTGCCAAACGCGGTACGGATATGTTTGGCACCCGTACCCACGAAGATGTAACGGCGGCATCCGCCGTGCTCAAAAAATTGAGCGGTCTGTTCGATAAAGAACGGCAATCTGTGTCTGTTTGTATGCATCTCACCGCCGCTGTCGGAGAGCCGACGGTGTTGACCGTGTCTGATGATATGGGCAATACAATAACGGTAGAGGGAGCACCTGCCGAAGTGGCGCGAACGGTAGGCACCACCGCTGAAAAGGCGCAAGCGCAGTTGGCGAAAACAGGCGGTACACCGTTTGCGGCCACCGTGTTGGCGGATATCGGGGACGGCGCGATGTTACCTGCATCGACCTTGAACGCGTTGCGCCGCGAAGCGTTGTCGCAACTTGAAACGGCACGAGCCGCGGTGTTGTCGCGCACGGTTGCAAATCCGCCTGCGGATGATAAGAGCACGCATATGGAATGGTCGTACGGTCGTTTGATTCGTTTGCAGTCCGCAGAGCAATACAGTGCGGCTTTGTGTAACGAAACCGTCATTCTGCCGTTGTTCACCGACGAGAAAACGCTTCGCAACATCACCGCTACGCATACAGGTGTGTTTGGCGTAGAGATTCCGCGCGGTTTGTTTGGCGGAACAGGTGCTGTCAGCCGCGCTTTACAAACGGCGAAATCGTGCGGTGCCGCGTTTGTACTGTGCGGTAATGTCAATGGAATTGAAGCCGCACACAACAGCGGCTTGCCTGTGATTGGCGGATTTGGTATGAATATCACCAACGCACACGCGGTGGATTTCTATGCGCAAAACGGATTTGCGGCACTGACCGTATCTCCCGAACTGTCCTTTGCGCAGATGCGATTTGCCACACACGCAGCCCTCCCTTGCGGTGTGCTGGTGTACGGCAGATTGCCGTTGATGCTCACGCGAAACTGTCCTCGCGCGGCGGCAGGCGCGTCTTGCGCCTCGTGTAAAGGCGACGGCGCGTTGATCGATCGCAAAAAAGTGCGTTTCCCCGTGGTATGCGAAAACGGATGCAGTGAACTGCTCAACAGCGTTCCGATCTATTGGGGGGATAAACCACAAGCAGTACCCTCCTTGGCGTTTTCGCTGTATCATTTTACCGATGAATCTGCCGCTCGTGTGGTTCAAGTGCTTGGTATGCACGATGAGAGTGAACCGTTTGACGGCCAACTGACGCGCGGTATGTATCGAAACGGCGTAGAATAAACCAAAAGACCGAAGGGTGTTCCCTTCGGTCTTTTTTTTGAGTAAACAACTGTAAATCAACAAGAGTAAATATCGAACTGCACAAAAAACGCCGTTCAATTGATGACTTTTGTCGTCCGTTGACAAAAATCCGATAAAGAGGTATGATAAATGTGGTATATACCCTAATGGTATTTGAGGAGGAAGTATAATGAAAAAATTACTCTCCATAGTTGTATGTTTACTGATGCTGGTCTCGCTTGTGCCGACAGGCCTGTTCAGTATCACGGCGAGCGCGGCAACCAGCGGTGAAACAGGAGGTTGCAGATGGTCGCTGGATGGCACCGTGCTGACTATTTCTCCGTATTACAGCGGACGTATGGGGGATTATTTGAGCCCGTCGACAAATGATCCCATAAGTACGCCGTGGGGGGAAAATATTACCGAGGTTATTTTTGAAGATGGCGTTACCGAAATCGGCAATGCGGCATTTTATGATTGTGATGCTCTCACAAAGGTTACGATTCCCGATAGCGTGACAGTTGTCGGCGAACGGGCATTTGCGGAATGCAGTGTGCTGACCGAAATTAAGGTAGATGAAAACAATGCCGCGTATTGCGATGTGGACGGTGTGCTGTTTAATAAAGCGAAAACCACGCTCGAGGTCTTTCCAAATGGCAGATGGGCAGAGTTTGTTAACACTAACACGTACACGATTCCGGACGGCGTGACCGCTATCGGTAATTATGCGTTTTACCACTGTATCGGCCGGGGGGGTTATCTCAAAAAGTTTATCCTCCCGGACGGTTTGCTTACTATTGGAGATGGAGCGTTTCGGCAATGCTTGATGAAATCGGTCGAGATTCCTGACAGTGTGACCACCATCGGTGATCGCGCATTTCAGGATTGTGGTAACTTGGAAACAATTACTATTCCTGATAATGTAACCACCATCGGCGATTTTGCGTTTGAAAGTTGTTTCTCTCTCTCGTCGGTTGACATTGGCGACAAGGTAACCAGCATCGGTCGGTATGCGTTTTATTGTAATTTATCTAAACTGGAAACAGTTACCCTCGGCAACAGCGTGGAAACCATCGGGAAATATGCGTTTGCTGGTGCCGGATTTGCGTCCATAGAGCTTCCCGATGCTTTGGCTACTATTGGTGAAGATGCTTTTTGGAGTTGTCATCAGCTTGGCGCGATCACCATCCCTGCCGGTGTTACCTCTATCGGAAAGGGGGCATTTGACTTTTGCGAGTCTTTGTCTGCCATCTGGGTGGATGAGGATAACACAGTGTATTGCGATATCGACGGTGTGCTGATCGATCAGGTGAACACGACGCTTGTGCGCTATCCGGAAGGAATCAAAGAAAGAATTTACATAATTCCAAATGGCATTTCTACTATTGCGGAAGGTGCGTTTTATAGCTGTGATAGTTTGAAAACGATTACGCTTTCGGACAGTGTGAGGGCCATTGACACAAGGGCGTTTGAAGGTTGTGATGCGCTGGGCGCTATTAAGGTCGATATGAACAACACCTCGTATTGTGAGGTAGAGGGAGTGCTGTTCAATAAAGAAAAGACTACGCTTGTGGTTTACCCTGGTGGGAAAACCGAAACTGCTTACACCGTTCCGGATGGTGTGATCACTGTTGGCGAAGGAGCTTTTGAGCGCCATGATCAGGCGCTTGAAACGGTCATACTCCCTGAAAGTGTGAGGAATATTGAGCGTATTGCGTTTAGCTTTTCGGCGATCCAAACGATCTTTCTTGGAAATGGTGTCACCACCATCGGCGAATATGCGTTTAACGGTTGCAATGCTCTGACCGACGTGTGGTGCACCAAAGCAGATCAGAGCGAAATTTCTGTTGCAAACGGAAACGGAGCTTTGTCACGAGCCACCTGGCATTATAACACTTGTAAAGATGAGCACACGTATGATCCGTGGTGGGATACAAACTGCTCGCTTTGTGAATACACCCGTGCGGAACCTGAGAAAACCGGCGACTGCTACTGGAAATTGGACGGCACGGTGCTCACCATCGCCGGTACCGGTGCGATGGCAGATTACACTTCCTCCAATAAGCCGTGGGGTGATGAGATCACACAAGTCATCATCGGCGACGGTGTTACTGCCGTGGGTGCACGTGCATTTGAAAATTGCTATTCCCTTGAAACCGTTATCTTTGGCAGTGGTGTAACCGCCATCGGTGAAAGTGCATTTAAATATTGCGATGCGCTGAAATCTGTAACTTTTCCGAACGGTTTGACCACCATCGGCGACAATGCGTTTTACTCGTGCGATGCACTCACATCGATAACCATTCCCGATAGTGTAACCTCTCTTGGCGAAAAGGCGTTCGGTTATTGCGATGCGCTCAAGTCGATCACCATTGGTGACGGTGTAACCGCTATAGGTAATGCGTTTGCCGGCTGTACAGAGATGACGTCTCTGGTGATCGGCGACGGTGTAACGGCAATCGAGGATGAGGCATTTGAGAACTTTAATGCGCTGGAATCGGTAACGCTCGGAAATGGTGTGATTACCATTGGAAACGAGGCGTTTCGCGGTTGCTCTTTGACTTCGATAACCTTGGGTGAGAACGTAACCACGATTGGTGAGTATGCGTTTGCGTGGTGTTGGGCGCTGGAAGAAATCACCATTCCCGATAGTGTAACCACTATCGGTGAATGTGCATTTAAATATTGCGATGCGCTTAAATCAGTAACTTTGGGTAGCCAAGTCACTACGATTGGTGATGAGGCATTTCGGTTTTGCTATGCACTGGAGGCGATTGCCATTCCCGATAGTGTAACCACCATCGGCGAGCGAGTGTTTGATGATGCCGAAGCGCTTAAATCAGTAACTTTGGGCAATGGAATCACGGCAATCCCTGCGTATGCATTTTTTGACTGTGTGTCTCTCACGTCCATCGCTATACCCGACAAGGTGACAACAATCGGTATCTATGCATTTAGTGGTTGTGAAGCGCTCAAAACGGTTACTTTGGGTACTGACATCACTACAATCGGTGAGTATGCGTTCCGCAGTTGTGATAACTTGACCGATGTGTGGTATGCAGGCACGGATAAAAACGATATTTCCATCGATGACGGGAACGTGGACTTCAAATACGCCGAATGGCACTACACGGGTGTTGTTCAAAACGGCTGGGTGGAAGACGGCGGCAAGAAGCAGTATTTTGTTGACGGTGCAGCACTCACGGATGAGTGGGAGTATATTGGCGGCAAGTGGTACTTCTTTGATGCAAACGGCTATATGCTGACCAACAAATGGCAGAAAGACTCTAAAGGTTGGGTGCATCTCGGCGCTGACGGCGCGATGGAAACCAATAAGTGGTGCAAAGACTCCAAAGGCTGGTGTTACGTGGGGGCTGACGGCTATGCGATCACCAACACCTGGAAGAAAGATAGCCACGG
>JAZRQN010000127.1:0-31305 GCA_045649855.1 Acutalibacteraceae bacterium
TTTTTTAGTGGAACAACAACAGAAAAAGTCCCGCCGAAAAAAGGGCGGGACTTTTTTTGGTGACCCATCGGGGATTCGAACCCCGGACACCTTGATTAAAAGTCAAGTGCTCTACCGACTGAGCTAATGGCTCGTACAACGCTTGACTATTATAACCAAAGATAATTGAAATGTCAAGAAAAATCTTTGAAAATATTGAAAAATTTTTCGCGTTACTTTTTATGCATCAAAACAACCGCTACCGTCATATCATCCGCCTGCGTTTTGTCCTGACAGCGGGACACCGCTTCTTCCAACAAACCGTTTGCCAGTTGCTCGGCAGTGCCTTGCGAATCCCGTAAAAATTCTTCGATCCACGACAAACCATCAAACAGCATACCGTCGCTCATCAGTAACACCACATCCTCATCGCGCAGTGCATCTTTGTATACCGCAAAGCCCACCTCCTGCAAAATGCCAACGGGTAAAGACGGCATATCGATACGGGATATTCTGCCATCACATTTCAAAACGGAAGGTGCCGCCCCTGCTTTATACACACAAACGCCACCCGTAAACAAGTCAACTTCCAGCACGTCCAAAGTGGTCAGGCTCTCATCACCCGACTTTGCCAGCAACGCTGTGTTGACCAGTTTCAGCACCGTATCCGGTGCCAGGCCGGCGCGAAGCAGTCTGGCGGTGATACCTGCCGCCATAGTACCGTCCACAGCCGCTCTGCCACCACTCCCCATACCGTCGCTCAAAATGCAGGTAAACTTACCACCATCCGTATACCGCTCGCACACATCGCCCGACAGTTTCTCTCCCACACACGTTTGTTGTGCCAAGCCGAATTCCGCTTTGAAACGGGGACGTTCGATCATGGTGATCTTCACCATCCCCTGCATTTCCAGCACGTCAGGTTTATCAAATTCCCGACCGCAACACGTTTCCATTTCGCGAAACCATCTGCCGCCGTCCAGACACACCGCAACGTCCTGCGCCAAGATCTCCACCGTCATCCGTCCGCGATGATCCAACGAACACACCGCTTCTTCCACCGGCATACCGAAATCCTCACACAGCGACACCACCCGTCCTGCGATCTCTACATCCACTCTTCTGTCTCCGGCAAAGCGAGCACCCAGTTCGGACAATACGTCCCCCATCCCCGAAAATTGTTCTGAAATCACCGATCGGATCTCGGACAAACGCTGCCACGCACTTTCCCTTTGCAGGTACAGTTGATAGCCGCGCCCTACCTGCGCCGCCACCTCTCCCTGCCTGCGACAGGTCCTTGCAAGACTGCCGCGAAGGTCCTCTTTGGTAACGGTACACTTTTCACGCAACACAGGCGTCAGTTGATTGAACGCATCCATCGTTTCGGAAAACGTCGTTTCCCAGCAATACATCTTGAGTCCGCAATCACGGCATACGGTATCCCCCACATATCGATACATCGATCCCAGATCAGGCGCACCGTAACGAGTGAGTTTTTTGGATACTTGTTCCACCGTATCCGCCACCTCTTGCATCGCGGTTGCCGCCACGTCCAAGCGCATACTCATCGAACGGCGCAGTCCTTCCACCGCGGGCAGGTGTTGTCCAAACACCAAAAATCGCCGCAACAGCTTATCCACACGCCGTGGCAGAATCACAAACACCACGCAAGCGGCGACCGCTTCATAAATGGATACCGCCACCAACATATCCGCCTGCGCACTGAGGATCAACAACAGATGCGCAATCAGGTATACCCCTGCAATCGCAAACCTGCCGTATTTTGAAAACACCCCCGACAGCAATCCCCCCAATCCCAGTGCCAACGCCACGTGCGGGCGTTCGGGCGAAGACAGTGCAAACGCCGTTGCCAATATCGCGCCTGCAACCGCTCCGCTTTGTTCGCGACCGCTCCTTGCAAACAGCATCACCAACACGCCTGCCAGTATTCTGCCGGGTGAAATCATCGAAAATTCAATCGGCGCTAGACCCATCAAAGCGACCGCACCGAGTAGAATGACCCCCGTCTGTTCGGACAAACTCAACACGGTGCATCCTCGCGCGCGGTGCAAATACATGTATATCTCGCCAAAAAAATAAGCAAATCCGCCTGCCAGCATACCTTCCGCCACCATCAACAATATCGGTAACAGCCCATCGCCACTCGGTACCAGCAAACCGCTCGCCACCACCGCACCAAAACCGAGAAGTGGGGAAAACGCCTTGTGCCGTGCTACCGTCGGCAATACGCCGAACACCCACCGTACCGCTCCTGCCAGCGCCACCGCGACCATGTACCTCAGCGGGAAACCTTCCCCTTTCAGCATATAGCCAATCATCGTAGCTATGTAGATCAAAATGCCGCCCGTGCCGTCAATGGATGCCGCCAGGCTCACCCCGAACGGTGCCATCACGTCATATATCCGCGCTTGCGGCAATACCAACCCCAGTGCCATAAACGCCAATGTCGTAAATATCCGCACGTTCCCTTCCGCTTGTTCTTCGGTTTCCCCAACCGTCGTCGGCATACCTGCCAAAGCCTTTTCTTTCAACATCCTCACTCCGTTTTTACAGTTTGAGTCCAGTATACACGGTGAAAGGATATATATTTGTCGCAAGCGCAAGGCGCTTTTTGCCGTAAACCACCTAAAAATGTACGGAAATATAAAAAATGCGTATTCCATCACGGAATACGCATTTTCATCATATCTTTTTGCGGCGTAATAACAGGGAATTGGATACCACCGACACCGAACTCATCGCCATCGCCGCACCTGCAATCACAGGCGACAGGAAACCGAAGGCGGCAAGTGGAATGCCTATACAGTTGTAAAAGAACGCCCAAAACAGGTTTTGTTTGATCTTACGCATGGTCGCTTTGGACAAACGCACAGCACGCGGCAAAGCGGCAATACCGCCAACCAGTACCACGTCTCCCGTTTCCATAGCAATGTCCGAGCCGTTGCCCATCGCAAACCCCACCGTCGCTTCCGCAAGGGCAGGTGCATCGTTGACACCGTCGCCAACCATACCGACCACCACGCCGCTATCACTCAATTCACGCACCGTCGCGGCTTTTTCATCCGGCAACACTTCGGCGATCACGTCATCGATATTTGCCTGTTTGGCAATCGCATATGCCGTTTCTCGTTTATCGCCTGTCAACATCACCGTACGGATATGCATATCGTGCAATGCAGACACCGCTTGTGCAGACACGTCCCGAACAGGATCGGCAATTGCCAAAACAGCTGCCAGTTCCGCATCCACCGACACGAAAATCACCGTTTTGCCTTCTGCTTGCCGTGCTTGCATCCAGTTTTCCGCCTTGGTTGTCAGTGTGCCTTGCACATAATCGGCTTTGCCGACCATAACCGTGCGGTTTTCCACCACACCGCTGACACCGTTGCCAACCGATACGTTCACCGCATCAACGGAAAGCAGATCACCTTTACAGCTGTTCACGACCGCCAACCCCAGCGGATGTTCGGAATACCGTTCTACGGATGCCGCCGCCAACAGCGTCCACGCCTGTGTGAACGTACCCAAGGTATATACATCGGTAACCTCGGGCTTTCCGGCGGTTACCGTACCTGTTTTATCCAACAACATGGTGTGCAGATGGCAGGCATTTTCAAGCGCACGGGCATCCTTGATCAGAATGCCCATTCCTGCGCCTTTGCCCATACCGACCATCAATGCAGTCGGGGTAGCAAGCCCCAGTGAACAGGGGCAGGCAATCACCAACACCGCCACTGCGTGTTCCACCGCCAGCGAAACGGGAGCACCAAACAGCCACCAACCGCCAAACGTGAGCAACGCAATCACCAGCACAGACGGTACAAAGTACGCGGCGATGGTATCCGCCAGTTTTTGCACAGGCGCTTTGGAGTTCTGCGCGTTTTCTACCAGTCGGATGATATTGGAGAGCACCGTCTGTTCTCCCACTGCGGTAGCCGTGATCTCCAACACACCGCCACCATTGACCGTACCACCCGTTACCGTATCGGAGACGGTCTTTTTGATGGGCATACTCTCGCCTGTCAGCATAGATTCGTCCACGTGCGATTCGCCCGACACCACCGTGCCGTCAGTCGGGATATACTCCCCAGCACGCACCAATAACCGTTCGCCCTCCGTAACGGTGGACAGCAACACTTGCACCCACTCACCGTTTCGCATCACCGTTGCGGTATCGGGACGGAGTTTCAGCAATTTCTCAATCGCGGCGGAAGTTTTCGCCTTGGCTCGGCTTTCCAACAACCGTCCGAGCAAGATGAGGGTAATCACCATTGCAGCGCCCTCAAAATACATGTGTTCACCGCCTGTCAGCACCGCGTATGTGCTGTACCCCCACGCGGCGGTCGTGCCGAGTGCCACCAACAGATCCATACCCGGGGAGTGATTTTTGAGAGATGCGAACGCCGCTTTATAAAAGCCGAAACCTGCCACCAACTGCACAGGGGTGGCAAGCGCGAACTGCAACCAACCGTTATGCAACATATGGGTCAGCGGCGCGTGCGGTGCTGCAAACATCAGCACCATCATCACCGCAAACGGCAACGATAACACAGCCGCAAACACGAACAACACGGTCAGCCGACCTGCCTCCCGTCTGCGGAACGCATCGCGATCTTCTACGATGGTATAGCCTGCCTCTTTGACCGCTCTCTCCAGTTTTTTGCGACTGACGACGGTCGGATCACACACAACCTCCGCCCTGCCGCTCGTAAAACTGACGGTAACCGATTGCACACCCGGCAATTTCTGCAACGCGTGTTCCACAGCAGCGGAACAGCGCACGCAGGACATACCGCCTACCGATAAGACGAGCGTTTCATAGCCACTCATTCGACAACCTCAAAACCGAGTTCAATCACTGCCGTTTTCAGTGCATCCGCACTCGTTTTTCCTACTTTTGCAATCACGGTAGCGGTCTTCTCTTCCAAGTTTACCTGCGCTTTTTTGACGCCGACAACCGCCTGCAAAGCCTGTTCCACACGTGCCTTGCAATGGCCGCAGTGCATACCTTCCACTTTCAATACGAAAGTTTCTTTTGCTCCAAACATAGTGTTACCTCCTAAATGGGATAATGGCGGCAAGTTTCACTTGCCGCCAACATCATCTTATCCTCTGTGCCATTTCACGCCCTGGGGAGTATCCTCCAGCACGATGTTTCTGGCTTTCAGTTCATCACGGATGCGATCTGCTTCCGCCCAGTTTTTCTCGGCGCGCGCCGCGGCACGTGCTTCGATCAACGCTTCGATCTCTGCGTCATCGTCAGCGGCATTATCACGGGAATACAGCAAACCGAGCACATCCGCCAACTCCGCATACAGCGTTTTCGCGGCGGTTACGGTACCGAGGGTCGCCGTGCCGGGAGCAAGCATCAAGTTGATGTCTTTCACCAAATCGAACAGTGCCGCAATACCGTCAGCGGTATTCAAATCGTCGTCCATCGCTTCGATGAACTGATTGCGTCTTGCTTCCAATTTGGCGAGGAATGCGGCATCCACATCACCTGCAGGTGCATTTTTCTCTGCAAATTCCAACGCGTTTTTGCAGTTGTATAAACGATCGAGCGCCGCTTGCGCCTGCTCAATAATGTCTGCGTTGTAGTTGATGGGACTGCGATAGGAAGAGGAAATGAGGAAGAAACGAATCGCCTCATATCCGTAGGTGTTCGCCACGTCGCGCACGGTAAAGAAGTTGCCAAGCGACTTGGACATTTTCTTATTGTCTACGTTGATATAGCCGTTATGCATCCAGTAACGTGCAAACGGCACACCGTTGCAGCATTCGCTCTGCGCGATCTCGTTTTCATGGTGGGGGAAGATCAGATCCTGTCCGCCACCGTGAATATCAATGGTCTCACCGAGGAAGCGGCGCGCCATTGCGGAACATTCAATATGCCAGCCGGGTCTGCCATCACTCCACGGAGAGGGCCAGAACGGCTCGCCGGGTTTTGCAGCCTTCCACAGCGCGAAGTCCAGCGGATCTTCTTTCTGCTCACCCACCGCAATACGAGCACCCGACTCCAGATCGTCAATCGGCTGATGGGACAATTTGCCGTATTCTTCGCACTTGCGAGTACGGAAGTACACGTCGCCGTTTGCAGATGCGTATGCGTAACCACGGTCGATCAGACCCGAAATGATAGACTGGATCTCATCGATGTTTTCGGTCGCTTTGGGATGGGTGGTCGCAGGTTTTACGCCCAAGCCTCTCGCATCCGTTTCAAATTCCTCGATATATTTCTCGGAAATGACGTCATAGGTAGTACCTTCTTCATTCGCACGGCGGATGATCTTGTCATCGATATCGGTGAAGTTCTGCACAAAATTCACTTCATAACCGCGGAATTCAAAATAGCGGCGCAACACGTCAAACACACACAGCGGACGCGCGTTGCCGATATGGATGAAGTTATACACGGTCGGGCCGCAAGCGTACAAACGTACCTTGCCTTCCTCGATCGGGATAAAGTCTTCCTTTTGTCTGGTCATGGTGTTGAAAATTTTAATACCCATTATTTACTCCTCCGTTTTGGTGATAAGTTGTTTCAAAGTGTCAATTTCTGTTTGCAAGCGTTCGAGTTCCTGTGCCACGGGATCGGGAATGTGAATCTGATCCAGATCCTCCACCTTTTCGCCGTTGCGCCGTACCACTTTAGCAGGAATACCCACCGCGGTGCAGTTATCGGGAATATCGGTCAGCACCACCGCGCCTGCGGCGATACGCACATTGTTACCGATGGTAATAGGACCGAGCACCTTCGCACCCGAACCGACCATCACGTTGTTGCCAAGAGTCGGGTGGCGCTTGCCCTTGTCTTTACCTGTACCACCCAGCGTTACACCTTGATAAATGGTGCAATCATCGCCGATTTCGGTGGTCTCACCGATGACCACCCCCGTGCCGTGGTCAATAAAAAAACGACGGCCGATGGTAGCGGCAGGGTGAATCTCAATATTCAGCCGACGCACGCACCGCTGGGAGATCCAACGTGCTATAAACGGCATCTTGTGTCGATAAAACCAGTTGGCACGACGGTGGGAACGAAGCGCTTTATAGCCATTATACAGCAACATCACCTCAATCGCCGAACTGGCGGCAGGGTCGCGTTCACGAATGGCGCTGATATCTTCACGCATACGGTCAAACATGGTATCACTCCTTATATAGTAAATAAAAAAATCCCCCGGTGGGTATCCCCACCGGAGGCGTAGTTTACGCGGTTCCACTCCGATTTATCACTTTAAGGGACACTGTCGATCCCCTTGCCGATAACGGCGGCTGCCGTAACGGGATACTGGGAAGACCGTTCCCCCGTTCTGCCGTCAGGTGCATTTCGCCGTTTCTTCCGTGAAGAACGCTTACAGCCGTGGCGTTCTCTCTCTGGCACGTCGTCAAGCGGTTACTTTTCCTGCCGATTGCATTTCCAGTACATTATATACGAACTTTTTCAAAATGTCTACACTTTTTTACGTATCCAAGAAATATTTGCGGCCATTCCACACATACTGCACACCGGAAGTGATGGTGAGTACCACCGAAATCCAAACGAGGATCTGACCAACAAAGAGGAACACGTCAAACATCGTGCTGCACTGCGGCGCAAGCATTGCGTCCTGATGACTGCACACTTCCAACGCTACGATCATATAGATGATCGCCACAAACTGCATCACCGTTTTGAGTTTGCCTGCATTGCTGGCGGCAATCACGTTACCGTCTTTCGCGGCAAGCAAGCGCACCGAAGTTACCATAAATTCGCGAGTCAAAATCAGCATGATCGCCCACACGTCGATACAGCCAACCGCCAGAAAGCCGAGAAAAGCCGCGGTGGTCAGCATTTTATCCGCAAGCGGATCCAAAAACTTGCCAAGGTTGGTGATCAGATTGCGGCTGCGCGCGATCTTTCCGTCAAACATATCGGTCAGCGCCGCGGCGCCAAACACCAAGCCTGCCGCCAGATAATGAAACGGAAACTGCACCATAAACAGCAACAAGAACAACGGCACCAAAATGATGCGTACAACGGTCAATTTATTCGGTAAATTCATCGGTATACTCTCCTATCAGATCCCAATCCATGCGATCAAAAATTTTAACGTTCACAAAATCGCCGGGCGCTACGGCAATACGCTTGCCGTTTTCATCCGTCGGTTGTGCAAAAAACACCTTACCGTCAATATCGGGGGCATCGGCAGCGGTTCTGCCAAACCAGTACTCCGCATAGCGATCAAAACTTTCCACCAGCACCTCCACCGTTTCGCCGATGCGGCCATCCAGCCATCTATCGGCAATACGGGTCTGCTGATCCATCAGAATATCACGTCTGCGCGCCTTTTTCTTCTCGGGCACTTGGTTGTCAAAGTCCGCCGCAGGCGTACCCTCTTCCGCAGAATAGGTGAAACAACCCAAATGCTCAAACTTGGTCTTTTTCACAAACTGACACAGCGACTCGAAGTCCGCTTCCGTCTCACCGGGGAAACCGACCAAAATGGTGGTACGCAACACAATACCGGGGACCATCTCACGGATATGCGCCACCAACGTTTCCAGTGTCTGACGATCGCCCGTGCGGTTCATCGCACGCAAAACGTTTGCTTCGGAATGCTGAATGGGCATATCCAGATATTTGACGATCTTCTCTTCCCTTGCCATCACTTCCAACAGACTGTCGGTGATATGCTCGGGATAGCAATACAGCAAGCGAATCCAACGCAAGCCGTCAATTCTGCAAAGCTTGGTCAACAGATCGGGCAACCTTTTTTCGCCATACAAATCTTCACCGTACACGGTGGGGTCCTGCGCCACGATGACCAGTTCTTTGACACCGTTTTTGGCAAGCATCTCCGCTTCCGCTAAAATGTCCTCTTCTTTGCGACTGCGCAAACCGCCGCGAATGAGCGGAATGGCACAGTATGTACAACGATTATCGCAACCGTCTGCCACACGCAGGTACGCAAAAAACGACGGCGTGGTCTGCAACCGTTCACCATCCAGCGGCCAACTGTCCAGTGGCGGGAAAGACAACACGCGTTCGTGCTGTTGCATCACCGCATTGACCGCATCCACGATATCGCCGTTCGCGCCAAGACCGAGCACAGCATCGCATTCTGGAATTTCTTGTGCAATCTGCGCGCCGTACCGCTGTGCCATACAACCGGTAACAACGATACCCTTAATTCGACCTTCCTTTTTCAAAAGACCGAATTCCAAAATATTCTCAATCGACTCGGTTTTCGCATCCTGAATAAACCCGCAGGTGTTCACGATCACAACGTCCGCAAGCCCACTGTCCGCCGTGATTTCAAATCCGGCATTCTGCAGTTTTGCGAGCATCAGTTCCGCGTCCATCTGGTTTTTCGGGCAACCGAGCGAGACCATACCTACCTTGATCGCCATAGTTTCAATCCCATTCTTCGGAAATTTCTTGTTCGCTCGCCGCTTCTATCGCGCGGCGAACAGCATCATACGAAAACCCGTACCGCGCCAGAGCGGCAACCGTTTTTGCACGGTTTTCTTTCGTATCCAACTTATTATAATATCTTTTTTGAATAAGTGCAAGTGCTTGTTGAAAATCATCCGATTCCAATGCGTCCAAGGCCGCCTGCGCCACCGCACGGGAAACACCTTTTTCCTGCAATGCCTGTATTACCCGACGGCGCGGATACTGCTTATATTCGGTCAGATTACGCGCCATACGTTCCGCATAGGTCGCATCGTTGATGAGACCCACTTCTACAAACCGCTCTACCACCGCGCGACAAACCTCGCGGTCAAACGAACGGGACAGTTTGCGTTCCAGTTCTTTGGCAGCATAATCCCTGCCGGAAAGATAGTACAGCGCACGCGAGCGCACGCGGTTATACCGCGAGCGGGACAGTAAATCTTCCAACTGTTCTTCTTCAATGTTCCCATCCACGTGGTACCACGAATCGTCAAAAGTGGCGGCATCCACCGTTACCTCAAAACGTTCGTCCCCCTCGATGGTGAGCGTATACTGCGAACCGCGCACGCGGTTCTTTTCCACGATTTTCATATATCCCTCAAAACACCAAAAGAAGGTGGTAATGCCTTACCACCTTCTTAAACTTTAGTTTTTCTACGTCTTAGTCATCTACCACAATATCGATCTGCGCTTTTGCGGCAGGTGCAGACATTTTCGCCGCCGCTTCGATCGGGATCTCCACCGGTTGCGGTGCAGGCGCTGCCGCACGCGCATTCGGCAACGGATTGAGACGCGGCAGACCCTCTCTCACCTGCGCCTCGATTTCGGCAAACAGTTCAGGGTGCGCTTTCAGATATTCACGGGTGTTATCTCTGCCCTGGCCGAGACGATCCTCTTTATAAGAGAACCAAGCACCTGCTTTCTGGATAATATCCAGTTTCACGGCAAGGTCGATCAACTCGCCGTCGCGAGAGATACCCTGACCGTAAATCACGTCGAATTCCGCCTCTTTAAAGGGAGGTGCCACCTTGTTTTTGACGATCTTCACACGGGTGTGCGAACCGATCGGTTCACCGCCCGACTTGATGGTCTCAGTACGACGCACATCCAAACGGACGGACGCATAATATTTCAGCGCGTTACCGCCGGAGGTAACCTCGGGGTTACCGTACACCACACCGACTTTCAAACGCAACTGGTTGATGAAAATGGCAATACAGTTGGACTTTGCCACCACAGGTGCCAATTTACGCATCGCCTGAGACATCAGACGCGCCTGCAGGCCCACATGGCTGTCGTCCATTTCGCCCTCGATCTCCGCACGAGGTACCAGTGCCGCCACCGAGTCGAGTACCACAATATCCACTGCGCCCGAACGAATGAGCGCTTCCATAATTTCGAGTGCCTGTTCGCCTGCATCCGGCTGGGACACCAACAAAGAGTCCACGTCCACGCCGAGCGCACGGGCATATACGGGGTCCAGCGCGTGTTCCACGTCGATGTACGCCGCTTCGCCGCCTTTTTTTTGCGCTTCCGCCACCGCGTGCAAAGCAAGGGTGGTTTTACCGGACGCCTCAGGACCGTAAATCTCAATAATTCTGCCGCGAGGCAGACCGCCGATACCAAGCGCCGCATCCAGCGCCATCGAACCGGTCGGAATACTGTCAACGGTCATACCCAGGTTCTCACCCAGACGCATAACAGCACCTTTACCGTAGTTTCTTTCAATCTGCTGCAAAGCAGCATCCAATGCTTTTTTTCTTTCGTCGTTGCCGCCGGCTTTGGCAACCTTTGCGGCTGTCTTCTTCTCTGCCATTTCGTCATTCCCTTTCAATCTGTCATCATTTGCTTGTATTATACTAGACTTTTCCAAAAAAATCAATAGTTTTTGATAAAAAATCGAACATCTGTTCTATATTTTTTATTTCCATCCGATGACAACGCGGTCTTGATTTCCTAAATCTTTCAGTATTTTACGGTTTTGAAGGCCATAATCGCCGAACAAACGGTCAACCTGTTCGCCTTGGTCATATCCAATCTCCACGGCGCAAAAACCGCCCGCTTTCAATTTGGGCAGCCAGGCGTCCAAAATCACGCGATAAAAATCCAGACCGTCCGCACCGCCATCCAACGCCATCTGCGGTTCGTTTTGCACTTCGCGTTGCAGAGAACTCAAATCTTTATTAGGTATATATGGCGGATTGGAAAGAATGGCATCAAAACAACCTTCCACCTTTTCACCATCCGTAAAAATATCCCCTTGTACCGCGTGCACAGCATACTGCGGATACCGCGCAATGTTTTTGGAAAGAAAGTGAAAGGCCGCATCGGATTTTTCCACAGCGGTAACCGAGACGTTTTTCAGCAGAGATGCCACGCCCAACCCGACACAACCGCTCCCTGCACACAAGTCCAGCACTCGCGGTGCTTCTGTCGAGCGCAGCGCTTCTGCCGCTGTTTCACACAGCAATTCCGTATCGGGGCGCGGAATGAGCACACCCTCTCCGACGTACAAACGCAAAGAAAGAAAATCCCATTCTCCCAATATGTATTGCAACGGTCTGCCGTCCAAGCGCTCGGCAATCGCACGTTGAAGTGCAACCACCGCGTCTGCTTGTAACGGACGCTCATCCAATCGCGCACCGTGCGGCACACCGCCCAGATCTTCCAGCAAACACCGCACTTCAAACGCGGCATCCTCTACCCCTGCCGCACACAAGCGCGCAGCGGCATCAGCGGCAAACGCTTTGGCAGTTACCATTGATCCGCCTCCGCGTCTTCGGGAATGACCTTTTCCATCGCCGCGATCGCACATTCGATCATACTATCGTCAGGTTCACGGGTGGTCAGGTGTTGCATCCATACACCGGGCTTGGAGATGGCACGCGTAAACGCATTATCTTTTCTGCCTGCCAGTTTGATCAATTCATAACCCACGCCAACCACGGCAGGAATGGTGAGCAGTTTGATTGCCGTGCGCAGGATAGTGTTCATATCGGGAATGAGCATGGACACCACCATACCGACCAGCAACATCAAAATCATAAAGGAAGTACCGCAGCGAGGATGGAAACGAGACTGTTCTCTGATGTTTTCCACCGTCAGAGGCAAACCTTGTTCGTAGCAGAAAATGGTTTTATGCTCCGCACCGTGATACATAAATACACGCCGAATATCCTTCATGAGCGAAATGGCTGCCACGTATCCTACAAACAGCACCATACGGAACACGCCCTCAAACACACCGCGCATTACCGCGTTATCCAACGACGGAACTGCACCGGACAGCAGTTTGAACAAGAAGGACGGCAACCAGATGAACAGCACCACCGCCAAGCAAACGCCAAGCACGGCAGAAATCACCATCAACACATTGAAAAACGCGTTGCTCTTTTCTTGATCTTCCGCATTTTCCTCGATTTCTTCCAAACCGCTCAACTCGGCGGAACGCATCAGACATTTATAACCGTATTTCAGCGAATCGATGAAATTGAAGATACCGCGAACAAAGGGCAGTTTCATCCACTTGGGTTTATCCAACCCTTCGGTCGCCCAATCTTCCACAATGATTTCTCCCGACACGTGGCGCACCGCCATTGCGGTCATCTGCGGTCCGCGCATCATAATGCCTTCGATCAGCGCCTGTCCGCCGATAGAGGTCTTTTTCGCCTGATTGATCTTGTCGCTCATACCAATATCCTTTCTCACGTTTGACACGGAAGCGTAATGATCACACTGGTGCCAACGCCTTGCTTACTGTGTATCTCCAGCGCACCGCCGTGTCCGCTGATGATTTCATCCGCCACTGCCAGTCCGATACCCGAACCGGGACGGGTCATATCTGCTTTATAGAATTTCCGTTTGATCTGCGGCAGGTCTTCCTCGGAGATGCCCGTTCCCGTATCTCCGAACACCACCTGCACCGCCTTGTCCATCAACGCGTAGTCCACCCGTACGGTGTCCCCGGCATCCGAATATTTGATTGCATTGTCCAGCACGTTGATGAACACCTGACGCAAGCGATCGGCATCACCCATCACGGCCGGCAACGGTCCATTGCCGGCATACTGCAGTCGCACGTCTTTTTTCTCCGCGCGGTCCTGCATCAAGAACATAATCTCTTCCAAAACCGAGGGAATATCCACCGTTTCAAACTGCAAGGTCAGTTTACCGTTTTGCATACGGGAGAAGTCCAACAACTCCTCCACCATACCCGACAATCTGTCCGCTTCTTCAGCGATGATAGACATACCTTTCTCGGACAGTTCGGGGTCTTGCATTCCCACACTGCGCAGCGTTTCACTCCAACCGCGGATGGCGGTGAGCGGTGTGCGCAACTCGTGGGACACGGAAGAAATAAACTCGTTTTTGAGTTGTTCTGACCGCTGAATTTCGCCTGCCATATAGTTGATGGTATCGCACAACTCACCAAGTTCGTCATCACTGCGTTTGACCACGCGATACGCATATTCACCTTTGGCGATACGGCGCGCCGCACGGCCAATCTCGTCAACGGGATGCACAATAGATCGGATAAAATACAAACCTGACAGCGCGCAGAAAAACAAAATAACCAATACGACCGCACCGATCAACAATGCCATCAGCCAGAGTTGCCGATCCACCAGTCGCAACGTTACCACATAGCGCAACGCACCAATGACTTTGCCGTCTTCCTGTTTTTCAACGGCGGTCAACGCCATCACGTGTTCACCACTGCTGTTGCGATTACTGCGAATCACACGTCCCTCTGCCGACACGCACGCGGCGGCAAAATCGCTGTCAGCGCCACTGCCCGTCGGCACAAAACCGGTGGTGGATGCTACCACCGAACCGTTTGCAGACAGCACCTGCAATTCCATTTGTTCTTTATTATCAAAACTTTCCACACACAGTCGTGCGGTTTGCGTCCAATCTTCCGCATACGTTTCACCAAACACGGCGGAACGGCGGTACAGATCCGCACATTCTTCCAATACGTCCTGTACTCGTTCGTAATAAAAACTGCGAATGAGCACAATGAGTACGATGCTCACGATCAACAGCGCGGCGACGATCATAGAAAAGCCGTACGCCATCCAACGCTGCGCAATATTCTTTTTGCCGGCCACGCCGCACCTCCTGTCAGCAAAATCCTTTTTGGGTTAATCGATCCACTGATATCCTTTGCCCCACACCGTGATGATATGGCGAGGGTTGGACGGATCGCTTTCGATCTTCATACGCAAACGACGCAGGTTGACGTCCACCACCTTGTCGTCGCCCGAATATTCTTCGCCCCAGACATACCGCAAAATCTCTTCGCGTTTATGGCATCCGTCCGGATGCGTGAAGAAAAACTCCAAAATCTGAAACTCCATTTGCGTGAGATCCACCATCTCACCGTGCATGTGCAACATGCGGCTGCGCAAATCCAGCGTAAACTCGCCGCGCTCTACCTTCTCCAGATATTTCTCGCCGCTTTTCTCACGCAATATCTGCACACGGCGATACAAAGCGGACACGCGCGCCATCAGTTCGGCAATGCCAAACGGTTTGGTAACGTAATCATCCGCGCCGCAATGCAACCCCTGCACCTTTTCCGCTTCTTGCGAACGGGCGGTGAGCATCACGATACCGATAGTGGGATCCGCCGCACGCAACGAGCGACACACCTCAAACCCGTCGATACCGGGCATCATAACGTCCAACAGGGCGATATCAATCGGTTCGCTTTGCTCCTTATACAGACGCAAAGCCTCTTCGCCATTGGATGCTTCCAATACTTCAAAGTCGGCGCGTTTCAAGTTGAAGACCACAAACTCGCGTATCGCGCGTTCATCTTCACAAACCAAAATACGTTTCAATGGTCTCCCCCTTTCACACACCGATCAGCATATAGCTGATTTTTTCAACAGTTAAACGGTACGGCGCATCCGCCTCATACCAAATCTCCAGCGGCAAATCGCCGGGCAACTCTTCAAACGCGAACTCGTCTTCATCGGGAGAAGATTCTGCCGCAGTATTATGCACCGCCAAGAACGGTTGGGTATTGCCGTCTTCATCCACCTGTTCCAACCACAGCGTGCGCGTTTGCTCATCATAACGGGTCGTAACGGTCGGAATCCAATCATCTTCCATTTCCACGCAATAGCCGTCCTGCATATTGACTACACTGCCAAACTGACGGACAGGCGCATCTGCCGCCACGTCCCAACTATACCATTCGGTCAGCCACTGCCAACTGCCGTTCATCACGGCATCCGCACTCAAGGAAGACGTTACCGGAATCTCCGGCACGCCGTTACCATCCACATCCATGACCGGCACGTACGGCATACGGTCGGCAATACGCGCCACATCCGCGGTATGAAGCGGTGTAGACAGCCGTTCTCCGTCCCAATAGATCAGCGTAGTGGTGTAACTGCCGCTGTCCAGCAACGCGTCGATATACAAACCGTCATCGCCGTTGCTCAATTTACCGAGCAACATCTTTTCAAACGAACGGATACCGACAGGCAACACTGCTTCACCCATAGTCGAAACGCCGCTCGGCAACCACCGCCGCAGCGTCGCGGTAACGGTACTGCCGATATTCAAGAAGGTGATCTCATCGCAGCCGTCCGCATTCATATCCCCGACGAAGTATTCGGTGTATCTGCCGACGTCGGCGGTACAACTGAGCATATCATCCAGACGGTATACGCTCAACTGGTAACTGCTGCTGTACAGATTCCAGCCCACCAACAATTCGCGGTTGCCGTCTCCGTCCAGATCACTGAGCGTAACCCTGTGCAGATCAGAGGCTTCACCCTCCGCATCACGCACCGAACGCCAACCGTCTTTTTCTTTTCGCAACAGATGAACGTGCGCGCGCTGTCCGGCAGCAGGCGCATAAAACGCCACCGCCACAGTCGCATCATCCGCACGCACCGACTCGCCTGCATCGTTGAGCATCAAGAACGCAGAGGTGTTACCGCCCACGGGATATTTGAGCACATATCCGCCTTCCGATTGATCGGTCAGCAACGCATCTTCCAACGCCTGTTGCACCGCTTGTTGTTGTCCCTGTGCACGGGGCGGTTGCAAAAACGATTCCACGTCCATACAACCCGTCAACAGCAAACAGCAAAGCACCACGGCAACGATTCGCTTGCGCACGGCATACACCTCCTCATAAATAAGTACATATTTAATATAGTATACTCTTTTTTATATCCCCTGTCAATGTAGCCAAAGTATTAAAATTCAGCGGTTGACTTATCAAAAACGGTGTGTTATAATAATAAAAACTTGATTTTCGGAGGTTTACAGATATGAAACATATCCAGACTTTGGACACCAAAAATCTTTGCGAGAGCGCGAAACAGGGCGGTTGCGGCGAGTGCCAGACTTCCTGCCAGTCCGCTTGCAAAACCAGCTGCGGCATTGCAAATCAGCAGTGCGAATCCAACAAGTAATCTTGCTTGCTTTAAATGCCGCCCGAGGGCGGCATTTTTTGTGATATTTTATAATTGTAGGGGATACACATGATACATTGTTACAAACTCGGCGGTCTCAACATCGTCCTGGACATCTGTTCGGGTGGTGTACACGTGGTGGACGAGGTCGCTTATGATATGATCGAACGGTTCGAGAGCACAAAACGCGCAGAACTGGTAGCATTCATTCTGGATAAATATGCCGACCGTGAGGACGTTACCGCGCCCGAAGTGGAAGAGTGCTACGACCAGATCATCGCTTTGCGTGATGCAGGCAAACTGTTCACCGAAGACACCTTCGCGCCGATGGCGGACACCCTGAAACGCAAAACGGCAGGCGTTGTCAAAGCGCTCTGTCTGCACATCGCACACACCTGCAACTTGAACTGCGCTTACTGCTTCGCAAGCCAGGGCAAATACCAGGGAGAGCGTGCGCTGATGAGTTTTGAAGTCGGAAAACAAGCATTGGATTTCCTGATTGCAAACTCGGGTACCCGCACCAATCTGGAAGTGGACTTTTTCGGCGGTGAACCGCTGATGAACTTTGACGTGGTGAAACAACTGGTCGCCTATGCGCGCGAGCGCGAAAAAGAAACGGGTAAAAACTTCCGTTTCACCCTCACCACCAACGGCGTACTGATCGACGACGACGTCATCGACTTCGCCAACAAAGAAATGAGCAACGTGGTGCTCAGCCTGGACGGCAGAAAAGAAATTCACGACCGTTTCCGCGTGGATTACGCCGGCAACGGCAGTTACGACAAGATCGTGCCGAAATTCCAGAAACTTGTAGAGGCGCGCGGCGGTAAAAACTACTATATGCGCGGCACCTTCACCCACGCCAACCCCGATTTTCTCAAAGACATCGAGCAGATGCTGGAACTGGGATTCACCGAACTCAGCATGGAGCCTGTTGTGTGCGCGGAGGATGATCCGTCCGCACTCACCAAAGAGGATATGCCAATCGTGATGGAACAGTATGAGAAATTGGCAGAGTTGATGCTCCGCCGCCATCGCGAAGGTCGTCCCTTTACGTTCTATCATTATATGATCGACCTCAAAGGCGGTCCCTGCATCTATAAACGTGTGTCCGGCTGTGGTTCCGGCACTGAATATATGGCGGTTACTCCGTGGGGCGATCTGTATCCCTGCCACCAGTTCGTTGGCGAGGAGCGGTTCAAACTGGGCAATGTGTTTGACGGCGTGAACAACACAGCCGTGCAGGATGAGTTCTTTGCATGCAACGTGTACGCACGTCCCGAATGCAAAGATTGCTGGGCAAAACTGTATTGCTCGGGCGGTTGTGCCGCCAACGCCTACCACGCGACCGGCTCGGTTACGGGCGTATATCAATACGGCTGTGATCTGTTCCGCAAGCGTATGGAATGTGCCATTATGTTGGAAGCCGCCAAACAACTCGGAGAATAACGTATGAACACACCTATCTGTGATTTCGTTACGGCGTACGCCGACAAAGATACCGTGCGGTTGCACATGCCCGGCCACAAAGGACGGGATATACTGATGGGCTTTGAGCATCTGGATATTACCGAAATTAACGGTGCGGACGTATTGTACCACGAAAACGGTATTATCGCTGAAAGCCAGCGCAACGCGGCAGAACTGTTTGGCACCGCCAAAACTGTGTATTCGGCGGAAGGCTCTACCCTGTGCATCCGCGCCATGTTGCAGATGGCGTCTTTACACGCCAAGGCACAAGGAAAACAGCCGCATATCGCCGCCGCGCGCAACGCCCACAAAGCGTTTATGACCGCGCTCGCACTGCTGGATGTGGACGTTTCGTGGATGTACGGCGAGGGCGAGTCTTTGCTCAGTTGCCGTATCACGCCAAACACGCTTGAAGCGCATATTGCAAATCACCATCCCACCGCCGTGTACATCACCTCCCCCGATTATTTGGGAAACACGGCAGATATCGCCGCATTGTCGGCGGTGTGCCGTCGCTACGGTGTGCTGTTGCTGGTGGATAACGCACACGGCGCGTATCTGCGGTTTTTGCCGCAGGACGCGCACCCCATCACCCTGGGTGCAGATATGTGCTGTGATTCGGCTCACAAAACCTTGCCGGTATTGACCGGTGGTGCGTATTTGCACATTTCCAAAACAGCAGATCCGTTGCTCGCAGATTTTGCGGCAGATGCCATGGCACTGTTCGCTTCCACCAGCCCCTCGTATTTAATTTTGCAGTCTCTGGACGCGGCGAATGCATACCTTGCACACGAATATCGAGCGGTGTTGGAAGGGGTCGTGCACGAGGTGATGTGTGCCAAACATATCCTGTGCGAAAACGGATATACTGTGATCGGAGACGAACCGCTGAAAATCACCGTACTTGCCAAACCGTACGGATATACGGGCGATATGTTGGCAGAGCGGTTGCAAGCAAACGATATTGTATGCGAATTTTTCGATGCGGATCATCTTACCTGTATGTTCACCCCCGAAACAGGCGAGGACGGCATCGCGCGTTTCGTAGCGGCAATGACCGCCATTCCGCGTCAGCCTACCATACCGGATCAACCGCCGCGACCGTATGCGGCAATGGTAAAAATGACACCGCGCGAGGCGTTGCTCTCCCCCTGTGAAAGTGTATCCATCGAAAACGCACGCGGCAGAGTACTGGCAAGCGCCGCTGTTTCCTGTCCGCCTGCCGTGCCGATCGTTGTGTGCGGTGAACAAATCGACGACACCGCCATCACGATGTTCCGATATTATGGTATTAACACCTGTAAAGTTGTAAAGGAGTGATTCCATGTCTGTCAAAGCGGTTACCAAAGCAACCTTTGAACAAGAGGTTTTGCAATCCGAAAAGCCGGTCCTGCTCGACTTTTGGGCAAGCTGGTGCGGTCCTTGTATGATGGTATCCCCCATCGTGGATGAGATTGCGGAAGAACACCCCGAATACGCAGTCTGTAAAGTCAACGTGGACGAAGAGGGCGAACTCGCCACGATGTTCAACATTATGAGCATCCCCACCCTGATGGTGTTCAAAGACGGCAAACCCACGGCAACCACCGTCGGTGTTCGTCCCAAAGAAGCCATTCTGGAAATGCTGAAATAAGAAAAAGAAGCTACGCTTTGCGTAGCTTCTTTTTTGTTAGTGAGATAATTTTTTAGCTTGTTGCAAAACCATAACCAGCGGATAAATCAACAGCCCACACACAAAATTGCTGATGCCGTGGGTGATGTCAAACGGAGCACCTGCCAGTAACCAAGCAGGGATTTGTCCCCATCTCAGGTTAAACACCAGTATTTGGGTGGGCAGATACAGCACGCCGTACAAAAAACCGTGCAGTGAGCACACTGCGGCATATATAAAGGGCCTCGCCTTTACATGCACGTTTTTTGGTATCAGCATCGCCATGCCCCACAAAATCGCCCATATATACAGATAGGCAATCCACCAGGTAGCAAAGCCGTTCAGCAATCCTGTCAGGAATACAAACACATACAGCGGATACAACGCTTTTGCACGGTACACCACCGTGGCGGCAACGATAAACACACCAATAAGATGGATGTTGGGTAACAGTTCCATCAACCATTTAGATGCGTACATCAGCGCGCCGAGCATACCGAATACGGCGATTTCCGCTACCGATAATTTACTCTGCTTTGAAAGCATACGTTTCACCTGCAACGATATCGGTCGTATCCACGCCGGTCATTGCATATTCGCCGTTCACATAAAACGCCCAGTATTTTCCGTCCTTGTCAAAATCCAACGTGATGCCGTTTACCGTTTTGACGTACAAGCCGTACTGTCCTTCTTCGCCGCTGATCAATCCCTCTTTCAGTAGGGCGGCGCCAACCGTCTTTTCGGTGGTGGTGATTTCAAAGGACGTTTCCTCGCCTTCCGTATCGGTTACGGTAAAGGTGAAGCTGACAGTCTCCGCTTTCGCCGTCGTAGTGGCGGTATCCGAAAGAGCAGACTGATCGGAGGGGGTGTCGTTACAACCGGTGCAGGTCAGTGCCATAGCCGCAATCAGCACGATGCACAAGAGAGACGACAACAGTTTTTGCAGTTTTGTCGTTTTCATAGTACATTCTCCTATTTTGTTGTATTTCTGTGATCGGATATTCCGACCGGCGCTCGCGGTACGAATCACAGAGTTGTTCGGCAAATATTTCGACTCGGCGCGGTTTGTTTTCGCCTTCTCAAGTCAATGCTCAATGGCTTGTCCCCATATTGCGGTCAGCCAAAGCATTCAAATCCAAACCAGCCTCAAAGGACGATTTTTCGGTAGCTTCCGGCTCACCGTCACACATAGGCGCCAGCCTTATGTGCTCCGCTTCACCAAAATCTCCTCGAAAAATTCATTCCTTTTAGGTCGCAGAATTTTGTGACCAACGGATTTTTGATGAGCAAGGCAAAAACGCAGTGAATACTGTATGTATTCACGAGTATTTTAACGCTGTCTCAGCAGAAAAGCCGTATCACAAAATCTGATTCGGATTTGAATGCTTTGGCTATGGGTAGAAAACAACCTCTTTTGCGCCTCACGGCGACGGGCTCGTACAGGATTTTCACCTGTTTCCTTGCTCGAACATATACAGAATACCAGTTTTCGACCGTTATTGCAAGCATTTGCAACAAAAAAAGCAGTGAACAATACCATTCACTGCTTTGTACAGTATTACGCCTTTACACGATACACTTCCGTGTATAACACGTCCCGTATGCTCTCAAACGTTGATTTTTCGGCAATTCCCTGCGTTGTCATAATCTGCAACGGTACGGGGTGCCTGCCTTTTGAAATAGCAGGTTGCATATACGGGAAATCCGACAGATAAAATCCCTGCCGCTCATAAAACCGAACGCGCCTGGTGGTGATTTCATCGACGGGCGGTTCTACCTCCAAGCAGGCAAGACGTCCTCTTTGCCTCAAAATCTCCTGCAACATTTCCGCACCGAAGCCGTTTCCGCGCACAGTCGGCAACGTGGCAAAATGCTCAATGAAATCAAACGATGGAAACGCCCACAGCGCCAACATGCCGCACACGGTATCCGCTTCATCGCGCAGAACGTATACCGTATACCGCTCATCCGCAAACAGCGCTTGCTGTTCTGCAAACGGACGGTATTCATCGATCGGAAAACCTTGCTCCAATATAGCATACACCGCCGCAAATTCCTGTGGTTTCATACGATCCACATACAAGCAACATCCCTCTTCCTTTTGCTGACAATCTAAACAACGCACCGCGCCGATATACGGCGCGGTGCGTTTGTGTTTTCTTTACAGTTTGTGCACGTCCGCATCGGTAATCATATGATATCCTGCCGCAGTCAGTGCCGCTTCCGCACGGTCGTTATCCGCCACGCGGAGCACAACGTACGCGTGTTTTTCGGTACGGGACATAAACGCATACAGATATTCCACGTTGATATTCTCTTGATCCAGAATTTCCAAGGCGGTGGACAATTTGCCGGGCGCATCGCCGATCTTCACGCCCACCACATCGGTAATCTTCAACAGATAGCCGGTCTCATCCAGAATGGAGGCGGCAGTGTCGTTATTACTGACGATCATACGCAAAATACCGAATTCTTCAGTATCCGCAATGGACAGCGCGCGGATGTTCACATTGTGTGCGGCGAGTTCTTTGGTGATCTCCACCAGCGCTCCTTTTTTGTTTTCCACAAATACATTCAGTTGTTTCAAAGACATACGCTCATCTCCCCTCTTAATCGTGCAGTTTGCGTTTGTCGATCACGCGTACCGCTTTGCCTTCACTGCGTGCAATGCTCTTAGGTGCAACCAAATGCACCGACGGATTGATACCGAGCATGATCTTCATCGCATTGGCAAGCAATTTTTCCTGTGCGGTAACGCCGCCTACCGTATCGGTGAAGTTTTCAGCGGTCATTTCCACCAGAACGTCAAAGGTATCGTTGTTGTTCACACGATCGAGAACGATCTGGTAGTTCGGTTCATAGCCCTCTTTGAGCAATACCGTTTCAATCTGGCTCGGGAACACGTTGACGCCGCGAATGATGAGCATATCGTCGCTTCTGCCCATCGGTTTTGCCATTTTGATCAGCGTGCGGCCGCAAGAACATTTCTCACGGGACAGCACACAAATATCACGCGTGCGATAACGGAGAAGCGGAAATGCTTCTTTATCCAGCGAGGTGAACACCAACTCGCCTTTGCTGCCCTCAGGGAGTACTTCACCCGTATCAGGATCGATGATCTCTGCCAGGAAGTGGTCTTCGTTGACGTGCATACCGCTCTGCTCTTCACACTCAAACGCAACACCGGGACCGGAGGTCTCGGTGAGACCGTAAATATCGTATGCTTTAATGCCAAGTGCTTTTTCAATGCCGCGACGCATCTCTTCGGTCCACGGTTCTGCGCCGAAAATACCTGCTTTGAGCGGGATTTGATCGGGGGTGATGCCTTGTTCCTTCATCGACTCGGCAAGATACGCCGCATAAGAAGGCGTGCAACACAAAATGGTGGCACTCAAGTCCTGCATGAACTGAATCTGTCTTTCAGTGTTGCCTGAAGACATCGGCAGGGTGAGACAGCCGACTTTGTGAGAACCACCGTTCAAGCCTGCACCGCCGGTGAACAAACCGTAACCGTACGCCACCTGGCACACGTCTTCGTCGGTGCCTCCCGCCGCAACAATCGCGCGAGCACAGCAGTCTTCCCACAGATCTACGTCGTGTTGGGTATAGAAAGCGACCACTCTGCGGCCGGTGGTGCCGGAAGTGGAGTGGATGCGTACACAGTCTTTGAGCGGTTTCGCCAGCAAACCGTACGGATATGCATCGCGCAGATCCGCTTTGGTCAAAAACGGCAGTTTATGCAGGTCTTCAATACCGTGAATGTCCTCGGGTTTAACACCCTTTTCATCCATCAGGTTGCGATAGTACGGCACGTTTTCGTACACGTGCTTGACCTGCTTGACCAGCTTTTCGGACTGCAGTTTTTTTATGTCCTCAACCTGCATGGTTTCGATTTCTTTTTGATAATAGCGTTTTTCCATTTGGTTTCGTCCTTTCCGTAATGAAATATAGGGAGTATCCGCGAAAGGCAGAAAAACAAAACGTCCTCTGCATTCCGCTTCGGAATACAGAGGACGAGAAAAATCCCGTGGTACCACCTCTATTTACCATCATCTCTCGATAATGGCCTTTTGAGTGCTAACACACCCTTGTCGATATAACGGTCGAACCCGTTTGGCCTACACAGTTACCCTTCAGCCAACAACTCACGGAATGAATTCACCGACGTTACACGACTGCATCGCACCAACCGCAGCTCTCTTGGCGTGATAGTTTCGGATACTGGTTTCCGCTCAAGCGTCTTTATGCACTATATTTTAGCACCAACCTATTGGATAGTCAATAGCTTTCGTGGATTTTTATGCATTGAAGCCCAGTTCAAATGCTTTTTTATTCATCTCCACAAACTTAGGTGCCACCGTGTTTTCAATGGCGGCAATCCAACGTTCATACGGAATATCAAACAGTTTGGAGGCTTTGCCCATCAATACGATATTGACCGCTTTGGGAGAACCTGCTTGCACTGCCAAGGACAGCGCATCCATCGCTTCGACGTTAAGACCTTTGTCAGCGATTTCGGTCAGCACATCTTCCGGATAGGTCGCCGCACCGATGATGACCGGCATCGGATCGATCTGCTGGGTATTGACAACGATCGTGCCGTCTTTTTTCAGATACTTGGCATATCTGGCGGCTTCCAGTTTTTCAAACGAAATGATGATATCCGCTTCGCCCTCGGTAACAACGGGAGAATACACCTTATCACCGAAGCGCACATAGGTAACGACCGAACCGCCGCGCTGGCTCATACCGTGAACTTCGCTCACCTTCACATCGTATCCTTCATCCATCAACAAGCGGCCGAGCAGTTTGGAAGCGAGCAAACTTCCTTGTCCACCCACACCGACAATCATAATACTCTTTGTCTTCATATCCATTCTCCTTAAACAATCGCGTCAAAAGCGCAAAGCTGTTTACACACGCCACAGCCGACACACAAGGTGGTATCGATCTTGGCTTTGCCGTCTTTCAGGCTGATAGCGGGGCAACCCAGTTTCATACAACGCTTGCAGGATTTGCACTTATCCGCATCCACGTTGAGGGAGGGTTGCGTTTTGACCGATTTGAGCAATACGCAGGGACGGCGGGAAATGATGACCGAGGGTTCTTCCACAGCCAGTTCTTCTTTGAGTGCGGTTTCGCACGCCGCCAGGTCATACGGATCCACCACGCGTACGCGGTTGATGCCGAGCGCTTTACAAAGTTGTTCGAGATCCACTTTCGCCGCCGGATCACCTTTGATGTTGTAGCCGGTGGTGGGGTTCTGCTGATGACCGGTCATACCGGTGATGGAGTTATCCAAAATGATAACAGTGGAGTTGGTCGCGTTGTACGCGACGTTCACAAGACCGGTCATACCCGAATGCATAAAGGTAGAGTCGCCGATTACCGCAACCGATTTACCCTCTGCATCCGCGCCGCGAGCCGCATTAAAGCCGTGCAGACCCGAAATGGAAGCGCCCATGCACAAGGTGGAATCCAGCGCATTGAGCGGTGCAACCGCGCCCAACGTATAGCAACCGATATCGCCGTGTACCGTGATCTTGTTTTTAGACAAGGTGTAGAACATACCTCTGTGCGGACAACCCGCGCACATCATCGGAGGACGCATCGGGATGGGAGAATCGGCGCTGATACCGACCTGTTCACCCACACCAAGCGCTTTGGCGATGGTCTGCTGGGAAAATTCGCCGAGGATGGAGAAGGTATCTTTGCCGATCACATCAATACCCAGCGCACGCACGTGGGTTTCGATGATGGGATCCAGTTCTTCGATCACATACAGTTTCTTCACCTTGGCGGCAAAATCTTTGATGAGTTTTACAGGCAACGGGTTGGGCATACCGATCTTCAGGATACTGGCGTTGTCCCCCATCACCTCTTTGACGTACAGGTACGAACAGCCGGAGGTGATGATACCGATCTCATCGCTGTTATACTCCACGGTGTTGTATACACAATCTTCCGCCAGTTCAGTCAGTTTCGCGGTACGTTCTTCCACGAAAGGATGACGCTTGATAGCGTTGCCCGGCATCATAATGTATTTCTGCGGATTTTTCTCGTATTCCTTGAGCACCGCAGGTACTTTTTCGGAGAATTCCACCACCGACTGGGTATGTGCGATACGGGTGCACATTCTGAGCAGTACGGGGGTGTCATATTTTTCGGACAGTTCAAAAGCAGATTTTGCAAAATCATACGCTTCCTGCGAGTCGGCAGGCTCGAGCATCGGGATTTTGGATGCAATCGCGTAATGACGGGAATCCTGTTCGTTCTGGGAGGAGTGCATGGCAGGATCATCCGCCACACAGATGACCATACCGCCGTTAACACCCGTATAAGACAAGGTGAACAACGGGTCGGCCGCCACGTTAAGACCGACGTGTTTCATCGCGCAAGCACTGCGCGCACCTGCCAAAGAAGCACCGTACGCCACCTCGCAAGCAACCTTTTCATTGGGCGCCCACTCGGAGTGCATATCATCGTATGCGGACAAAAATTCCGTGATTTCAGTGGAGGGGGTGCCGGGATAACTGGACACCACGCCCAGGCCACCATCGTGTAAACCGCAGGCAACCGCCTGGTTGCCGATCAAAAGCTTTTTCATAGTATATTTTCTCCTTAAGACTTATTCTGCGAATCCACAAGACCTTCGCCGCCGTACAGTTTTCTGAGTTTCGGCTTCTCGATCTTGCCGGTGGGGTTGCGCGGCACATCCGCAAAAATGATACGGCGCGGACGTTTGTATCGCGGCAACGACATACAGAATTCGTTGATTTCTTCTTCGGTACAGGTAATGCCTTTCTTGACCTCAATGATTGCGGCCGCGATCTCGCCCAGACGCGGATCAGGCAGACCGATGACCGCCACATCCTTGATTTTCTGATATGCGGCAAGATGGTTTTCAATCTGTACGGGGTACAGGTTTTCGCCACCCGTGATAATGACGTCCTTTTTACGGTCTACCAGATAGATAAAGCCCTCTTCGTCCATCATCGCCATATCGCCCGAATACAACCAGCCGTCCTTGAGGGTCGCTTTGGTGGCTTCTTCATCGCGATAGTAACAGGTCATCACACCGGGGCCCTGCAAGCACAGTTCGCCGACATCACCCTGTTTTACTTCGTTGCCGTCGGGATCCACGATCTTCACTTTCCAGCCGTAACCGGGAATGCCGATAGCACCGACTTTATGTACGTTTTCAACGCCCAAATGCACCGCACCGGGACCGATCGATTCGGACAGACCGTAGTTGGTGTCATACTGATGATCGGGGAAATATTCCAGCCAGCGTTTGATGAGGCTTTGCGGCACGGGCTGTGCGCCGATATGCATCAATCTCCAGTTGGACAGATCGTAATCGGAAAGTGAGATCTCTCCCCTGTCCAGTGCGTTGAGAATATCCTGCGCCCACGGCACCAGCAACCACACAATGGTGCACTTTTCACGACTCGCCGCTTCCAGAATATTCTGTGCCTGCGCACCCTTCAAAATGACTGCTTTAGAGCCGGTGAGCAAACTGCCGAACCAGTGCATCTTAGCGCCCGTATGATACAAAGGCGGGATGCACAAGAAGCAATCGTCTTTGGTCTGCGAGTGGTGATTTTGTTCCACTCTGCAAGCGTGAATGAGGCTTTCGTGATTATGCAAAATGGCTTTGGGGAAACCGGTGGTGCCGGACGAGAAGTAAATCGCCGCATCATCCGCTTCTTCCAACGTGCAAGCAGGGAAATTGCCCGAGTGTTCGGATACCAGATCGCGATAATCGTCTGCAAACGCAGGACAATCACTGCCGTAGTAGATCAGCGAGCATTTCTGTGAGAGCTTTGCCGCAATGGATTCCACACGACCGATAAACTCCACGCCGAAAATCAGAACGTCCGCTTCTGCCAAACCAAGGCAGTAATCGATTTCGTCGGGAGAATAGCGGAAGTTGAGCGGTACCGCCAAAGCGCCCGCTTTTAATATACCGAAATAAATAGGCAACCACATCAGGCTGTTCATCATCAAAATGGCAACCTTTTTGCCTTTGCCAACACCAATACTCTGCAACATATTGGCACAGCGATTGGCTTTTTCGTTGAACACCTCCCAGGTGATCTCACGGCGGTAGTGCGGCACCTTGTGGGTGGGTTCTACCAACTCGTATTCATTCCAGGTCAGGCGTCTGGTCTCGGGTTGTTCGGGGTTGATCTCCACCAACGCAACATCCGAGGGAAATTCTTTCGCATTGCGCTCCAACAAGTGAACAATTGTCATAATCCAAACCTCATTGATAAAAAGTAAAGACATTTTAACATTTTAAAGCGTAAAAGTCAACACCTAAAAACACATTTTTTGAAAATTTAAAAAACATCTTGAAAAATCGGATTTTCAAGCGCAAATTGTTGAAAATCACAGCGGTTTGTTACCTTGGAACAAGCACCGTATCGGCGCAAAAAACTCCCAAGCCGAGCGGCTTGGGAGTTTTCATATCCGTTAGGATTATTCTTCCGTTTTCTTGCCGAAGATATCTTTGAAGTTCGCCGCCGCGAACACGCCGCTCACCAACACGACCAGCGTGCAGATGATTACCAGCGCGCTCAGCGCGGGCTTCTCCACGATGCCAAACACCGCCAGCAACAAGCTGATGATCGGTACCCACGCCACGTAAGTAACGTTCAGAACCATCGCTTTGGAAGCGCCGATCTGGGAGATCGCTTTGTAGTAGAACAGATAAGAAACGGTCGCAAAGAACGCCGCCAACACAATGGTGGGAATGAGCCAACCGGTGTTAGCAGAGAACACCTGAACGAGCAGGTTGAACGCTTTGGTATCGGTGAAGCCGAAGAAGGTGAAGAGCGGCAGCAGCACCAAGCCGTACACCACAGCAGAGGTGGTTTGACGGATCTGCAACGCATACTCGTCGGTAACTTCCGGATCGGTGAGGGATTTCGCGAGGATAACCGCTTCGATACCCCAACCAAACGAGCACATCAACGCACCGATGATACCAAGAACAAAGTTTTCTACCTGAATTTCGGGAGAATAGGACAGACCGTACACACCTGCCAAGGTGAGTACCAGGAACACCCACTGATACCATTTCATTTTCTCTTTCAGGAAAATGAACGCGAGCACCGCACCGATTGCGGGGAAAATCGCACTGGCAACAGCGCCGATAGAAGCGCCGAGGTTGTTAGCGCACAGCAGATAACCGGTCATACCGATCGGACCGCCGATTGCCGCTGCCAAAACCACAAACTTACCGCTCTTGGTTTTGAACGCACGCCATACGCTCGGCAACTTGCCGCGCGCGCCGTTGTAGATGCACGACCAAACGGCCGAGCACGCATCATGCAAGAACGTACCCACCAGGGTAGCTACCAAAATGCCTTCAGCCGTGCTCAGATTGAGCGGAGACATACACAAGGCAATGGTGATGACAATGGTTTCAAGTGCCCAGGTTATACCTGCAACAATACCTGCAAACATGTTTTATTCCTCCTCTAAAGCTGCAAATTTTTTGAGATTATCTTTCAGACGGGCATAGCGTTCGACCGCCCAATCTTCCATAGGTTGTCCGTCGTACGGAACACGGGTCTTCGCCCAAAGCGTCCACAAAAAGTCCACGTACAACTTGCTCGCCAGGAAATGTTTTTTGTCCGACACGGTGGGCACTCTCTTCAAATACTTCTCGAGCAGCAACATATCTTCCGCTTCACCGAAGTTCGCTTCGATGGACACGTCCGCTACGTCCCACATACCGTCATTCATACCTGCATATTCCCAGTCGATGAGATACATCTTGCCGTCGCTCACCACCCAGTTTTCACACAGGGGGTCGTTGTGGCAAGGTACTTTTTTGATATCCATAGCGGCATCGATTTCCGCTTTGATCGCCATCACTTTTGCTTTGCTGTCGGCGTAGTCATCAAACATCGGCACGTTCATATCGTTGATGATCTTCTCATAACCTGCCGCCATATCAAACACTTCAAACGGAACGCCTGTATCAGCGCCGCTCTGATGCATCACGTTGAACACATCCGCCACCTGTGCAATACGCACGGGATCTTTGATGGTGTCTGCGGACATGGTGATCGCATTCTTGAGATATTCGGTTACTTTAGAGCCGTCTTTGCCGAAGTACAACACTTTGGCATCCACGCCGAGATCACACGCCAGGCGGGTGCTTTTCTCTTCGTCGCTGCGCACGATCATCTCTTCGGTACCCTCACCGGGGATACGCACCACATATTCCTCGCCGTTGGCAAAGGTAACGTGGTAGGTATGGTTGGTGAGACCACCCATACGGGCAAGATCGCTGTAATCGTCTTTGCCCAACGCTTTGTTCAACAATTCGGCAATCAACGGAATGTCTTTTTCAATGATTTTTCCCATTTATTTCAGCCCCCTCAATTCCTTGGTTTCGTATGCATATTCATAACTTTGACCATTCACGTCAAAATGAATGCCTGCAGCAGCGTTGGTGTGATCTTTGTAGGAGGTAACGTGTACAATGTCCGCTTCCCCACACGCCAACTCTTTCGCGATATTCTTGAGAATGACCGAACGGGTATCCGCTTTGTAACTCTCATCGAATTCGCGCAGTTCATCCAACGTGTCAAACTCAAAAATGACGTCGCTGTCATATTTTCTGATGCGCATTTTCAGCGTATCCAGGTTGTCCATATAAATGGCTTCCCACAACTTGTCCGCCGTCTCGGGCAGATTATAGATCTCATCCAGAATTTCCAAAAATCGTTTGGAAAACGCCTCGGTCCAGAAGGTATGCCCCAACATAAACCAAGCGTTTGCACCGCCGACCGTTACTGCATCCACAAAACCGTCAGCATCTTCGTGCATACACCATTCTTTGGTCTCGCCGTCTGCATAGATAGCGGCATAATACGCCTCATCCACCTCTGCTTCAAACGGGTTTGTACCAAAATAGTTATCCGAAGAACAAATATAGGTGTTTTTCAGATACTGTCGCACCGCCTGGATGGTGGAATTGTTGTTGCGCACCAGGTAATCGGGGTTTTCCACAATGATGACCCCGAACTTGTCCGCCAAATACGCAAACTGTTCTTTCATATAGCCGACCACGATGATGATTTCATCGATGCCCGCCTCTTTTAACTGACGAATCTGACGCTCGATCAGCACTTCGCCTTTGACTTCAATAAGCGCCTTGGGACGCTCATACGACAACGGTGCAAAACGGCTGGCAGTGCCTGCCGCCATAATCACCGCATTATTTACTTTGTATCCCATACTCAACCTTCTTCCGTTACATCACACGGATAAAACCCCTATGATAA
>JAZRQN010000128.1:0-5427 GCA_045649855.1 Acutalibacteraceae bacterium
GAGACCGTCCTTCTTGCGTTCCTTCATTCTGGGGCCACGAGTGAGCAAGCCGGCCTTCTTAAGAGTGCCACGCAAGTTCTCGTCAACCTGGAGCATTGCACGGGCGATACGGTGACGAACAGCGCCGGCCTGACCGGTTACACCGCCGCGGGCAACGCGGCACTCGATGTCAAATTTCTCGGTGAGGCCGGTGAGCTCGAGCGGCTGACGCACGATGAGCTTCAGGGTCTCCAGACCGAAGTAATCGTCGATATCACGATCGTTGATGGTTACTTTGCCGGTGCCCTGGTACAGGCGAACGCGGGCAACAGATTTCTTTCTTCTGCCGGTGCCGTAGAAATACGGTCTCTTGTTATAATCCATCTTTCGTTACCCCTTTCTTAAAACTCACGCGCTTCGGGTTTCTGAGCAGCATGCGCATGCTCGGAACCGGCGTAGCAGTGCAGGCGGCCGTAAGCGGCATCGCCGATGGTGTTGTTGGGGATCATGCCGTAAACAGCAAGCTCCATCGCTTTCTCAGGACGGGTCGCCATGAGGGTGGAGTACTTGGTCTCTTTCAGACCGCCGATCCAACCGGTGTGGCGCTGCCATTTTTTCTGCTCCAGCTTTTTGCCGGTCAGAACAGCATCTTTGCAGTTGATGATGATGACGAAATCGCCGCAATCAACATGAGGGGTGAAGGTGGGCTTATGTTTGCCGCGGAGCAGCACAGCCGCTTCGGTAGCAACACGACCCAGAGATTTACCGGCGGCATCCAGCACATACCATTTGCGCTCGACCTGGCCGGCCTTTTCCATGTAAGTGGACATAAGGGTGTTCCTCCTATAAATAGTATTAGACTTTTTAGTGCTCCAGTAGAATACCACACCCAAATTCGACTGTCAAGGGTTATTTAGCCGAAAATTTAATTTATATCCCTCATTCTCTCGTTTTCTCTCCTATTTGCTCTTATTTGCTCTGTTTCTCATTTTTCATTTCACAATTTCAACACGCAAAATGAAAAGCATAGAAAAACGGTGATATCAGGCGAAAACGCGAGATATCACCGTGGTAAATTGATTTTTTCAACCCTTACGCTCAAACTTCGGTTCACTCGTCGCGTGAATGCCGAGCGCTTTGTAGGTCTTTTCGTCCACCTGTGCCAAAATCACCGTGAAGTGTGCATCGCTGCCGCGCAGACGGGGCAGTTGCTCCAACGCTTTGGCGGCGTTTTCGTCGGTGGCAGAACTGATGGACAGCGCCACCAGCACCTCGTCCGAGTGCAAGCGCGGATTTTTGTGGTGCAGGTGCTGCACTTTCAAATCACAAATCGGTTCCAGCGCGGTGGGGCTGATAATATCCGTTTCGCGGTCGATACCTGCCAGCGCTTTGAGCGCATTGAGCAGGGTCGCGGCGGAAGCACCCAGCAGAGGGGTGGTTTTTCCCGTAACGATCGTGCCGTCAGGCAACTCCAGCGCACCTGCAGGCGCATCGGTGGTTTCCGCTTTTTCGCTCGCGGCGGCAACGGTGGGGCGCACCGCTGTGGTAACGCGCGCGCGGTTCATCAGCAATTCCATTTTCGCGGTCTGCGAACCGTCAGCGCCCGTGCGCTTTTCGGTTGCGGCAGTCTGATAATAACGGCGCAAGATCTCACGTCTGGAGGCTTCGCACACCGCTTCTTCGTCCACGATGCAGTAGCCTGCCATATTGACGCCCATATCGGTGGGCGAGAAGTAGGGAGACTGTCCTTGAATCTTTTCCAACATCGCACGCACGACAGGGAATATCTCCACGTCGCGGTTGTAGTTGACGGTGGTGATACCGTATTTTTCCAGATGGAACGGGTCGATCATATTCAGATCGTCCAGATCAACGGTCGCCGCTTCGTAGGCGATGTTCACGGGGTGGGCAAGCGGCAGATTCCACACGGGGAACGTTTCAAACTTCGCATATCCTGCCACAACGCCGCGGCGGGATTCGTGGTACAACTGGGACAGGCAGGTCGCCATTTTGCCGCTGCCGGGGCCCGGTCCGGTTACCACCGCCAAGGGACGTACCGTTTCGGCGTATTCGTTTTTGCCAAGTCCGTCGTCGCTCACGATGTGCGCAACATCGTGCGGATACCCTGCAATGGGATAGTGCAGATAGGAGCGGACGCCGATCTCATCCAAACGGCGGCGGAACGCATCCACGCACGCTTGTCCCGTGTAACGGGTAACCACCACACTGCCCACGAACAAACCGATCTCGCGGAACAGACCGATCAGACGGAACACGTCTTCGTCATACGTGATGCCGAGATCGCCGCGCACCTTGCTCTTTTCAATGTCGCCTGCGTTGATGGTGATGATGATCTCCGCCTGGTCTTTGAGTTTCAAGAGCATACGCAGTTTGCTGTCAGGCTCGAAGCCGGGCAACACGCGGGAGGCGTGGTAATCGTCAAACAATTTGCCGCCAAATTCCAGATACAATTTACCGCCGAACTGATCAATACGACGACGGATCTGCTCGGATTGCAACTGCAGATATTTGTCATTGTCAAATCCTTTTTTCACGGTAAAGCCTCCCTTTGCCGAAATACTCGAAATCACCTATATATCATACTACAAATTTCGTTTGGTTGCAACAGAATTTTTAATTAAAAACACCGCAGGGTACATCGGTTCCAAGCGATAATCGAGCGCATACGTGCCGTCCCCCTCGTCGGTAAACGCCACGTCCCGTTCGTTGCCGTTTTCATCCAGCACCACCACCTGCGCAGGCGGTGTTTGCAGATACAATCGCGGCGTTTCCACCGGATCAAACCCGAGCGGAAAACAAGCCGCCAGCAATCTGCCGTCCGCGGTATATCCTGCACGCAGGCACACCTCGTCATCCCCGACGAGATACACAGGGAGTGCCCCTGCGCGTGAAAGCAGGTCCACCAGTTGCGCCTTTCGCGTTTCGTTCAGGAACGAAAATCCCTCGTGGTACACAAACTCCGCATCCGGTGAGCCGCAGAACACTGCGGTAAACGTTCCGTTTTCGCGCGGCAGAACGGTAACCGCAGGCGCGAGTTTCACGGCAACGCCGTCTTCGCGGCGGATATTGTGGGACAACGTTTGCGTTCGACCGAGCGGTGTCAGTTTGTGAAATCCTTTTTGCTTGGTACAACAAGTATACCCGTTTTGGTCAAAACTTTCCGCCGACACTTTGCCGCCGTCCCAATCGCGCACTTCCACGCCGATGCTTTCGGTAAACGAGCGGTCAAACAGCCCTTTTGCGGCGGCGCCGTCCAACAGCACCGAACCGTCAAACAACGCGTTTACCTCGTCGTCGCTCAAATCGTCCAAAATATGTTCTTCCGCAAACAGTGCAGGGGCGGCTCCGTCGGTGAAATAAAACGGAATGCCCATACGCTCCAGATTTTTGGTTACAAAACAGTTGGGGTGGCTGTCCCACACCCACGTCGCACTAAAATCAAAATCGGTCTGCTCGGTGAACAAGGATGCCGCGCCGACAAAACGCAGGTCTTTTGCAAGCGTTTGCAGTTTTGTGTATAAGCCGCGATGCTTTGCCAAAATCTCGCGGTACGCCTTGCCGCTTTGTGGCTCGTATGAGGTCATACGTGTCAGCCAATGTTTAGCACCCGATAAGCCGTCCAGTATGCAGGCGGTGTAATGTGCGTGCAGATACCGCGCACTTTTGCCGTAACGGTTGAACGGAACGGTGTCGGTTTCGGCGAGCAACACGTCAACGCCGCTTTTGCGCAACTTCGAAGCGCACACCGCCGTCATCCGCATCGCGTGGCTGAAGCCGTGCGCGGATGCAGGTGCGTAACTGCCGTTTGGCAGGCGCACCACGGTGGGATTGCCTGCACCTGCAAACACCTTGCTCGTCGCGTCCACCGCTTCGCAAAGGTCGCCTGACGTGCAGTTGACACCTTGTATGGTGGGATCTTGAGAATCCACGGCCGCACGAAACGCGCGCGCCGCACCCACCAGCGCATCCCGTTGCGTTTGCGCAAAAATGCGGCACAGCGGATCGGTCTTTTTGTGGGTAAGCAGATGTGCGCGCAGTTGGTCTTTGGAAAAGGACACGCCTGCCGCCGCGTTAAACGCCGCCACGTGGCGCGGACACACACAACCTTTGGCAGGGCGCACCATCAGGCGAAAATCATCGTCCAACATGATCACACGGGGACGGAGAGCCGCCAGACGGCGCATCACATCCGAAAAATGCGCCAGAAAATCGGGGTCAAGCGGACAATATGCGTGTATCGGTTCACCGTCAGACACGGCAATGATGTTCTGAAACGGCGCTTTGGTGAGCGGATATCCGTGTCCCAGCGATGCCTGCACCAAAATACCGCTTTGCACACCTGCCGCCGCCAATCGATCGCGGTAGTCAGCGTAGATTGCCGCCATATCGCCCACCTTATCCCACACGGGTTGTCCCTCGGGAACAAGATTCACGGAAAACAACGGCATCGTGTACGCACCGTTTTGCACGTCGCGTATGATGTCGTTTACACGCGCTGAAAGCGCGTGCGCGGTCAACGGTACTATGGAATAGTCGTACAGCATTTTGCCACCTCTTTCATATACATTCAGTTTAGTATATCTGAAAAACCGTGTCAATGGGTAGCGCATAAAAATCACAGCATGCCTGCGACTACAAAAACAAAGCATTCCCTCCGCCGCAAAGAACCGTGTGGGATGCCCAGTCTGCAAGCAATACAATATGCGGAATGCCTTTTTCCATGCAACTTTGCTTCATCCGATCAATGGCCAGTCCGCATCCGTCCCACAAAATGCAAACCAAGTCAACATCCACATCCTGCGGCAACGCTTCTGTTTCAAACACAAGTTCTGCACGTTCCATTCCCACACACAGATCTTCCCACGCTTGCACGCAACCGCAACGCAACACACCTAATCTCATACTTCCACCTCACATAGGCAATGTATCGCCTATATGGTATCACGCGTTGCCGACTTTGTAAATATATTTTGGATATGATAGGTGTATAAAAGGATGTAAGAGGTGGGTAGTATGGATACGGTTACAGCAGTTAAAAATCGTATTTTACAACTGTGTGGCGAGCGAAACATTACCATCAATCGCTTGGCGACCATTTGCGCTTTGCCGCCATCGTCGGTGAAAGCGATTTTATACGGGCGCAGTCAAAACCCGAAATTGCTCACTATTAAAATGATTTGTGATGGTTTGGAAATCACGCTTTCCGAGTTTTTCGACACGCCGGAATTCCATGCATTGGAGCAGGAAATACAATAGGTTTTCCGTATAACAAAAAGCCACCGATAAGCGTGTTGCGGTTAGGGATTGGCAAACCCCTCGCCTCCCTCTTAGAGGGAGGTGGATTTTGCCGTAGGCAAAAGACGGAGGGAGTGTTCCCAATCAACTCCCTCACCGCCTACGGCGGAGCTCCCTCATTGAGGGAGCCGA
>JAZRQN010000129.1:0-8767 GCA_045649855.1 Acutalibacteraceae bacterium
TATTACCTACAACATTTAAAAGACTCAAGCAAACATCACTAATACCATATTCACCATTTAACATTGTAGATACTGTAAGAGTTGTATCAATACCACTCAAAAGACACTTGCATATATGGCAAACCGAAATGGAAACCGCATAGAAGGTAGCACCTTTACGCTGGATGATTCTCGCGCCGGATTTGCGCATATATTCTTCGACTTCGTTCAACACGAACTCGGGATACTCTTCTTTGGTCTGGATCGCATCTTTAAAGCTTTCGACCGGCACGTTAGAGATGTTGGCAATAGACCACGGAACAAAAGAACTGTCGCCATGTTCGCCGAGCACGTATGCGTGCACGTTCTTCTGGTTCACAGAATAGTATTCGGAAATTCTGGAACGCAGTCTTGCGGTATCCAGTACGGTGCCCGAACCGATAACGCGCTCCTGCGGCAGACCGGTGTGTTTCAAGAAAACATAGGTCAGCACATCAACAGGATTGCTGACGATCACGTATGTAGCATTCGGAGCAACGGGAACGATCTGATCAGCGATGCTCTTGATGATGTTAACATTTGCCTGCGCAAGATCCAGTCTGGTCTGACCGGGTTTTCTCGCCAAACCGGAAGTGATCACAACGATGTCAGAGTCTGCTGCGTCAGCATAAGAACCGGCATATACAGTGGTGGGGCTGCAGAAAGAAACGCCTTGTCTGATATCCAGCGCTTCACCTAAAGATTTCTCCTCGTTGACGTCAATCATAACGATCTCGGAGGCGATACCCATAATGGTCAGAGTGTACGCAATCGTGGAGCCGACGTTACCGGATCCAATCACAGTAATTTTGTTCATGATGTTTTCTCCTTGTCTTTTGAAACATATTAATAAATGTTGTTATTTCAAAACAGCGACTGCATCGCTGATTGTTTTCTCGAAAGCTTCTCTTCCGTATTTGTCAACTTCCGCTTTATTCTTTTCACCGTGGGTCAAACAACCTGCACCGCCGATACAACCGCCGACACAAGCCATACCCTCAATGAAGTTCGCATCCAGCACATTCTTCTTCTTTTACAGAAGTGCCATACGACATTCTTCAATGCCGTCGCAAGCGATTGCTTTCAGATCGAACGCAATATCCTGTTCTTTAAGGCCTTGCGCAACCGCATCCGAAAGACCGCCGCTGCGTGCGAAAATCCTGCCGAAGTAGGACGCGTTATCCAGCACGTCTTCACCGAGTGTGGTAATATCGATATCCTTGCTGTCGTAGAGGGCTTGCAACTCTTCAAAGGTCATCACCGCATCGATGTACGGTTTTACGCTTTCCAGTTGCATCTCCGCTTTCTTGGCTGTGCAAGGACCGATGAACACCACCTTTGCGGTTGCATCGGTACTCTTGATATATTTCGCCAAAGCAGCCATCGGAGACAGATTGTGCGACACAAATGGTAACAAATCGGGGAACGCCGATTTGATGTACTGCACAAACGCAGGGCAACAAGAACTGGTCAGGAACCTTTTTTCGGCGAGTTCTTTCGATTCGGCCTGCGCCACCATATCCGCACCAAGCGCAGCCTCGATCACCGTGTAAAAACCAAGTTCTTTGAGTCCTGTAATCACCTGTCCCAATTTTGCATATACAAACTGACTGGAAATAGAAGGCGCCACCAATGCGTAAACTTTATATTTCCGGTTGTTTTCGCTCTTTTTGATCAGATCGATAACATCCAGTATGTAAGACTTATCCGTGATTGCGCCGAACGGACACTGATATACGCACGCACCGCATTGGATACATTTACTGTTGTCAATCGCCGCGGCGTTATCCTCGTTGATGGAAATCGCCTTTACTTTACAAGCGTTCTGACAGGGACGTTTGCGGTTTGCGATGGCAGAGAACGGACAAACCTTTGCGCATTGACCGCACTCCACACATTTGGATTTATCAATGTGCGCCACGTGGTTTTGATCAAACGTAATGGCGCCGCGCTTACACACATCTTCACAACGGTGTGCAAGACAACCGCGGCAGGATTCGGTTACCACATATCCTGCGGAGGGACATTCATCGCACGCAATGTCGATTACCTCAATCACATTGGGGTTATCTTTATCGCCCCCCATTGCAATCTTCACACGCTCGCCCAAAATGGCACGTTCTTTGTACACACAGCATCGCATTGTAGGCGTTTTGCCGGGGACGATCATCTCGGGGATGCTCATCACGTTTTCCAGCAAGGTATCCTCCCACGCGTGCCGCGCAACCTCGCGCAACACTTTGTAGGTCAAGTGTTGTACTTTCGTATCAAATTTTCTTACTCCCATTTCCGTTCTCCTTAGAAGTAACTTACTTTTATCTTTTTGCCCATCTTTTTCAGGCATTTAGGCAATTCATCCACCAGATTCATTTTTATATGGAAATTGATCGGCAGATCCGGATTTTGATGAGCGGGATTCACCGCTCTGCCGACATAGAAATTGATATCGGTGGCTTCTTCAAACAGCAAGCGGCAAATCAAAGACGCGCCATCCCGATTGAAGCTCCAATGCTCGTAATGCTTATTGTCTTCCAGATAATCCTTCGCGTATTCCAGCACCCTGTTCACCGTAATAACACCTTCGGTAACCAGGTCCACGCCCTCAATGGTCGCAGTCGGCGGTAAATCGCTTTTTTCAAAATTGAGGCTCGCTTTGAGCGGTTTGCGCAAGAACTTTGCTGCAATGGAGGAGGTCGTACCGCCGCATATGATATGTTTACCTTCTTTGGAGAAGAACAGCGACATCATACGGTCTGCATCATCACGGTTGGACGGCGGACCGAACAACATATTCATCGGCACGCGTTTTCGGATACGCACCACACAAGCAGTCGCATCATCGCCCGGTTCATATCCATACAGTTTATTACATTCATCCACAAGCATGGTGGACAACGTTTTGGCTGTGTAGCCGGCGTGGGACAGCGATTCCATAAAGTTTGCGATCTCCTCACGCTTCCATCCGAAATTGTAAGCCATTCCGATGCCCGCATGCGGACACCCATCGCTCATCGCAACAAAAATATCATTTTCCTGCAACTTGATGACCGATTTGTAAATCTTTTTGCCACCAATATGCATTTCAGTTTTGGGGTACTCCCAAACTTGTTCATCACGAATCACAACCGCGTGAGGATTGTCGTACTGGATTAACTCCGCCACTTGATTATTCTTTAAATGAATAATTGTAAACGTAGAATACGCTACACCTCGCACTGAGCAGACAGGTAACGTAGCAGCAATCGTTTCCACACATTCTTCCAAACTCAACCCTTCCGCCAACATGGTGGAAATGATTTTGGAGGTCAATGTGGACAGGATGCTCGCTTTCACACCGCTCCCCAATCCGTCCGATAACACGATCACCGTCGAGTCATCACCGGGTTCCACAACATCAATATGATCGCCGCAAAGTTCCTCGCCGTAATGATTTATACTTTTATAACCGATATCCGCACATAAATCATTCATCTTGGATAGACTCCTTTAATTTTGCGAGAGCAATTTTGGTTTCTGCGGCAGTCTCACCGAGCAAGGAGGCAATTTCCTGCACAATACGCATTTGCTTATCAACGACCTTATCGGCAACCTCAACGGTTTGACGACTGATCTTTTCTTTCTTCTCACGTTCGGTCTGCTCATCGGTGATATCACGCATAATGGCAACCAACATATGAGAATCTTTGTCGTGCACAACGCTCTGCGAAACGTAGCGATTATATTCAGCAAGATACACGTGCTCGTCATGTACATCTCTGCCCGTATGCAGAACGTTCATAAACACCGCCGGATCTAAAATACGGATGACCTGATCCCCCAGCACGTCGTTTGCCGAACGGATATTCATCATTTTTCTCGCAGAATTGTTGATCTGCTGTACCTCAAGATTTTCATTTAGCACGATCAATCCGTTGGGCGAGTTGTTAACAATGGTATCCGAGAAACTTTCTGCCTTATCCTTCAGGTACGGCAAACACATGGAAATCTCCGCTTTTCCCTGAATGATCGCGATTGCTTTCTCTCGGCAGGTATTATATCCGCAAGAACCGCAATTCAGTTCTTGCGACGGTTTGAATTTGCCCATCTGACGGAGAATGTTCTGAATTTCCATATCAGACGGCAGTTGAGAACGCTGTTCGATATATTCGAAATTCTTTTGCAACTCAGAGGTTTTGGGCTGAACTACCTCAAAATCCTTGTCCCCTGCATAATTGGCGATAGCAATATAATCCCGAACCGTTTCGGTGCGATGGTATTTTTCCATAACCGGACCGCCGACGCAACTACCGACACAAGCGGACATCTCAACAAAGCACTTATGAATGTTGCCGCTGATGATGTCTTTGAGTGCCGCAATACAGTTATCAACACCATCCAGTGCCAGATATGTATATCCCGGCACATCCTGCGCCATCGTCTTCAGCACGCCGCCGGTAGTCGGGAAGAAACGGGCGCGAGAGTGTTGCTCATTGTCCGTTTCTACCTCAAGGATCACCTGTTCCGATTCCAGCCATCTGGTCAATTCTTCAAATGTGAGCACCGCATCTACGATACCTTCGTAATGCTCCGCCTCATCCTTTTTCGCAACGCACGGACCGACAAACACGGTTTTGGCATTGGGGTATCTGCGCTTGATATCCATACAATGTGCCTGCATCGGCGATACAACGTCCGCCAAAAACTGCAGTGCCTGCGGATAATGCTTTTGAATCAGCAAGTTGATGGAATGACAACAGGAAGAAATGATAACGTCCCGCTCATCCTCACGCAACATTCTTTCGTACTCGTTTTTCACAATGGTCGCACCGATAGCGGTTTCTTCCACATCATAAAATCCAAGCTGTTTTAACGCCTTGCGCATAGTGGCGATGCCCACGCCGTCATAGTTCGCGACAAAAGAAGGCGCCAAACTGACGATAACGGGATTCTCACTCTGCAACAACACCTTAACTTTTTCGGTTTCGTCCACCACCTGCTTGGCATCCTGCGGACAAACGACAAAGCACTGACCGCACAGGATACATTCGTTGCCGATGATGTGCGCCTGGTTTCCCGAAAAGCGAATCGCCTTTACAGGACAATGACGAATGCACTTGTAGCAGTTTTTACAATTCGATTTTTTCAGAGTCAAACAATTCGGCACAGTATATTACACCTTTCCTATCTTGCTCAAAACCTGTTCGTTTAAAAAGTCTTTAAAATTATCCTTTGTGATACCGACGTGAATATCATCGTCCACCTGTACGGTAACGCCTTCTCGGTTGCACTTGCCGATGCAAAAACTGCCGGCCAACGTAACCTCGTTTTCCAGATGATATTCTTCTACCGCTTTTTGCAAAAGTTCCACAATCTCGGGAGAACCTTTCAAATGGCAGGAACTGCCTACACAAATCTGTATAATCATATTTTTATACCTTCGCCTTAATGTTTTCTTGGAAGAAATCAAAAGCGCTGTCAGGCGTTACCGAATAAAACTCTTCGTCAACGGTAACACAAACACCCTGCTGGCATTTTCCCATACAGAAAGTGCCGGCAAGCTCCACCTTGCCACCGAGATTGTTTTCCTCGATAAGCTTCTGAAGCTGCTCCACGACCCGACGGGATCCTTTCACGTGGCAAGAACTACCGATACACACTGTAACTTTCATTATTACATCCTCCTAAACCATTTGGTTTTATCTTTTAAGTGCGAGATAATTGATTTCTCAAATGTGCCAATGACAAAGCCAGATTTTCATTTTGAAGCAAAACGCCGTCCGGAATCTGCAATTTACAGGGTGCAAAGTTCCAGATCGCCGTGATACCGCTTTTCACCATACGATCGCACACTTCTTGTGCCGACCCTTCACCAACCGTAATGATTCCAAGCGCGATTTCATTCTCTTGGCAGAAGTTTTCAAAATCGCTCATCGGCAAAATTTCGGTTTTGGAATCCAAATTGATAACCCGATCGTTTGAGTCAAACGCTGCCGTAATCTTCACACCGAAATGTTCAAATCCATCATATTGCAACAACGCTCTGCCCAATCGTCCTGCACCAACCAACACAGCAAGAGTCAACTTGTTGTAACCCAGACAATCTTCCAACTGTCCGATCAACACTTCAGTTTCATACCCCAGCCGCGGCCTGCCGGCACCGCTGATCATAGCAAGGTCTTTTCTCACCATAACCTCACCCAGGTTCAAGGCTTTCGAAATGGTGGTGGCGGATATGTAAGGCTCTTTATCCACTGACAATTCTCTCAAATAATTCAGATATCTGGGAATCCTGCCCAACGTGGCTTTTGATATCGAAACCTTTTCCATCCGTCCCCCTCCTTTTCCTCATCCTAAAACAGCGAAGTTCGGTGAAACCGCAAATTCCGTATCGATAATATCGATATATCCTGTATCGATTTCGAAGTTCACAAAACCCCATACTATTTCATTCTGGAGTATTATAGCACTGAACCTATGTAAAATCAAGACTTCAGTCTATATTTTTACAATTTTCGAGAATTTTAACAAAACTGTTAAACGGAACCTACCACGTGTTGTGAATACCGCCTTATCCCCCTCTCTTCGACATCGTAAATCCGCAACAAAAAAGCACTCCGACCGGAGTGCTTTTGAGGGTGGTTTATTTTACTTTTAAGCCAGGTATTTGGTCATACCTTCTACCAATTGTGCATAGCCGTTATCCGACGGATGCGTGCCATCATCACAGATCTCGACGCCCCACGTATCCGCATCGATGCGGTGGATATCAGGCAATTCGGAGGACACCAGTTGATATGCCGCTTCAATGCCTTCCGCGCGGCAGCATTTATCCGACAACGGTTTCATCATATGTATGGTTGCGTTCGGGAAAATAGCGCGCAAACGCTTGACAAACGCCAGGTAATGCTGTGCAAATTTCTCAATATTGCCTGCGGCGCGGTCTTCTTCGGTATCCAGATAATCATTGGTACCAAGGAACATCACGATCTCATCCGGCACGCGGCAATAGTCAAAGGTATACGGGATGATCGCTTCATCGTCAGCAGGGAATTTCACCGCAAAATACCGCGATTCCATACCCATACGAGGATCCATTCCCTTGGGCGGTGCATACCAACCCCACCCATCGGTCAGCGACATACCGCAATGCGCCACTACCGAGTAATCCACGCCCAAACGTTCGGGAGCAGCAGACGAAAAACCGGGATACGCATGGGTGATAGAGTCGCCGATAAAGTGGATATATTTACGGTCGGGCACACGGAAAAATCCGTCTGCTTCAAGCGCTGTCAAGGTGAAATGCATCTCTTTGTACACCTTGATTTTCAAGGTGTGATCGCCTGTTTTCGCAGTGAACAGCAATTCCGTTTCGGTGGCTTCGGGAACTACTTGTTCACCATCCAAAAAGTATTCAACATATTTACGCGCAGTGGCAAACAAGCGCACCGATTCACCGGAAAAACCGATTTCGAAAAAGGTAACTTTGCCGTACGAAACGAGGTTGCCGTTACCATCCTCCTGCCACACACCCGTGTATTTACAATTTGCATCTTTAAACGTAATTTGCACCATCGAAACACCTCCGCATAATATGTTGAAATTATAACTTTTTCAAAAATCGTTGTCAATACGCAGATGTGAACATTTTTATATGGATTTTTCACAAAAATCCATATAAAAATGCCTCTACACCGATTGACAAAAACTGCGGGATTTGATATACTCTCTGCGTACCCTATATTATTATAGAGGAAAAGATGTATTCGCGCGACTGACGGAATTTGTGAGTTCACACAAGTGGAGCGCGAAACATGTACATGCCGACCGTCTGGGCAGATGACCGCAAAGGCGGTGGTCTGCCCTTTTTTATGTTTCAGAGGAGGTTTTATGATGAAAAAAGTTGCTGTTGTCATGGGAAGTGACAGTGATCTGCCGGTGGTGGAAAAAGCCATCACTACACTCAAAGAATTCGGTGTGCCTGCAGAGGTACATGTATTTTCCGCTCATCGCACGCCCGACGAGGCTGCGACCTTCGCAATGAGCGCGCGCGAAAACGGTTTTGGTGCCGTGATTGCCGCCGCCGGTAAAGCGGCGCATCTGGCCGGCGCTATCGCCGCGCGCACCACTCTGCCCGTGGTGGGCATTCCCGTTCGTGCCAGCAATCTGGACGGCGTGGATGCGTTGCTTTCCACCGTGCAGATGCCGTCCGGTATGCCGGTTGCAACCGTCGCTATTGACGGTGCTGTCAACGCCGCTTTGCTGTGCGTACAGATCCTGGCGGTCGAAGATGCAACTCTCGCCGCGAAACTGGATGCCGCACGTGCTGCCGGCAAAGAAAAAGTTTTGACGAAAAACAAAGAAATCGAAGCAAAATACAACGCGTAATTCTAAGGAGGACCTATGGGAGGCTATTTTGGCGTAGTCAGTAAGCGGGATGCGATTTCAGACGTCTTTTTCGGCACAGATTATCATTCCCATCTCGGCACTCGCCGCGCAGGCGTTGCCGCTTACGACAAAGACATCGGATTGCAACGGGACATTCACAACATTCAGAATGCACCGTTCCGCACCAAATTCGAAAACATTTACGATGAGATGCAGGGCACATCAGCAATCGGCTGTATCAGCGACTATGAGCCGCAGCCGTTGCTCATCCGTTCGGCGCTCGGCACTTATGCCATCTGCGTAGTCGGTGCTGTCAACAATGCACAAGAGCTGATTGACAAACATCTCTCTTCCACCGGCGGCCACTTTGATGCCATGACCGGCG
>JAZRQN010000130.1:0-10331 GCA_045649855.1 Acutalibacteraceae bacterium
CCGTATCCAGCAGGATGAGCAGGATGCGGTGCGCGGAAAAACGGTGATTCAGCGACACGGCGACAAGATTTTGGTGCAAAATCCGCCGATGCCGCCACTTGATACGGAAGAACTGGACTGGGTGTATGCGTTGCCGTACGAACGCAACTATCACCCGTCGTATGAGTCTTTGGGCGGCGTACCCGGTATTGAAGAGGTCAAGTTTTCCATTACCCATACCCGTGGTTGCTTCGGCGCTTGCAACTTCTGCTCGATTGCATTTCATCAGGGACGGCAGATTACCTGTCGCAGTGAACAATCGGTGCTGGAAGAGGCGAGAAAACTCACCGAAATGCCCGATTTCAAAGGATACATCCACGATGTCGGCGGTCCGACCGCCAACTTCCGCCATCCGTCCTGCGAAAAGCAGGCGAAAAGCGGTCTTTGCAAAGGCAAAAAATGCTTGGCACCTACCGTGTGTCCTGCGCTCAAAGCGGATCATACCGAGTATTTGACCATGTTGCGCAAGTTGCGCGCGATTCCCGGTATTAAACGGGTGTTTATCCGTTCGGGTATCCGTTTTGACTATCTGCTTGCAGACCAAAACGATGCCTTTTTCAAAGAGTTGGTAAAATATCACGTGAGCGGTCAGTTGAAAGTCGCGCCCGAACATTGTGCGACCCCCGTGTTGAATGCGATGGGAAAACCGAGCATTGCAACCTATAAGAAATTCCAAAAACGGTTTTATGAACTCACTAAAAGTGCAGGCAAGAAACAGTACCTTGTACCGTATCTGATGTCCTCCCACCCGGGAAGCACGATGAAAGAAGCCATTGAACTGGCGGTATTTTTGAAAGAAGAGGGGTTGCATCCCGAACAGGTGCAGGATTTTTATCCCACCCCGGGTACGATTTCTACCTGTATGTTCTATACGGGGTTGGATCCGTATACGCTCAAACCCATCTACGTGCCGCGCACTCCTGCGGAAAAGGCGGCACAGCGCGCACTGCTTCAATATTTCCGTCCCGAAAATAAAGCGGTGGTTTTGCGTGCACTCAAAGAAGCAGGGCGTTACGATCTCATCGGAACGGGAGCCAAATGTTTGGTAGCACCCGATAAACAGCCCACGGTGAAATCACGAGGAGGGGCACATGGCCAATCGAAGCAGAAAAAGAAGATCAAATCCACAAACCGTCGTAAGTAGTTTCTTAAAACTCCCGCTGTGGCTGAAAATTGCCGTGATAGCGGCGTTGATAGCGGTAGTGGCGATCACGTATTTCAACCGACCGCAAGTAGTGATGCCGACGGGAGAACTGCACGTAACGATTTTAGACGTCGGAAACGCGGACTCTATTTTGTTGCAGACTGAACAGGCGACCATGCTGATCGATGCAGGCGAACGCGGAGACGGTGAAACGGTGCTGGATGCTTTGCGTGAGCGCGGCATTACGACGTTGGATCACGTGATCGCAACCCACGCGGACAGCGACCATATCGGCGGTATGCAAACGGTGCTGGAAGGGGTAACGGTCAAAAACTATATTATGGCGTTTATGCCGACACGGCATACACCGACCACCCAAACCTATGAAAACGTGATAGAAACGGTGGATCGGTTGGATATTCCGCTGACCGAGGCTGTGGTCGGACACAGTTTTATGTTGGGCGAGGCAACGGTAGAGATCATAGGTCCTGTTCACGATTTTGAAGAAAACAACGACCAGTCGGTCGTGTGTAAGGTTACGTTTGGCGAAAAGACGTTTTTGTTTATGGGCGATGCTGAAAAGGACGCGGAGAGCGCGTTGTTGGCGACGCCGACCGATTTGTCCGCTGATGTGCTGAAAGTGTCCCATCACGGCAGTGCAACGGGAACGAGTGCTGAGTTCCTCACGCGTGTCAATCCGCAGATAGCACTCATCACCTGTGGTGCGGACAACAAATACGGACATCCGCACGAAGAAGTGTTGCAACGTCTGCAAACAGCGGATATTACTACATATCGGAGTGATGTGAACGGCATCATTTCTCTGCGTTGCGACGGCAAAACGATCACCGTTACGCCCGAAAGGGGTGAAGCGGCGTGATTTTTACTGTTGACCGTATCGAGAGTAATGTGGTATTATTAGAAGACGAAAACGGCGACATCCTGTCGATGCCTGCCGATCGTTTGCCGCCTTGCCGTGCAGGGGACGTTCTCTGTGAGGCGGACGGTATGTATACGGTGGATGTCGAGAGAACAAACAGCAGACGGGATACCGTGTACGCATTAGAACAAAAACTCAGACGAAAATTCCAAAAATAGGAAAGGGAAATAATATGTCTTTTAACATTGCAGTAGCACAATCCGGCGGTCCTACCGTCGCCATCAACGCATCTTTGGTCGGTGTGGTGCGCGAAGCGCGTCGCCACGCGGAAATCGATACCGTGTTCGGCTCGCCCAACGGTATTGAAGGGTTTATCAAAAATCGTTTGGTGAACCTCAACGAGCGTATGCCTGATGAAGAGTCTCTGGACCTGGTGCGTACGACGCCGTCCACCGTGCTTGGCTCCTGCCGTTATAAATTGCCGTCCGTGGAAGAAAACGAGACGGTGTACAAAGCGGTGCTCGATTGCTTGGAGAGCAACAATATCCGTGCATTTTTCTATATCGGCGGCAACGACTCGATGGACACGGTGATGAAACTGAGCCAATATTTTGCAAAGCTCGGCAAGGATATCCGTGTGATCGGTATTCCGAAAACCATCGATAACGACCTGTGCCATACCGATCATACTCCCGGTTTTGGCTCTGCGGCGAAATATCTCACCACCACGTTGCAGGAAATCGTGCGCGACAGTGCCGTGTACAGCGTGAGCGCCGTAACCATCGTGGAAATCATGGGCAGAAACGCAGGCTGGCTCACCGCTTCTTCCTGCTTGTTGCATCGCAACGGTGAAACCGCTCCGCATCTGATTTATCTGCCTGAAGCACCCTTTACCGTGCAGAAGTTCCTGGATGATATCCGCAAAATGCAAAAGACCCATCGTTCGGTCATCGTTGCGGTGTCCGAGGGTATTGAAATTCCCGAAGATGAAGCGGGCGGCAACTTCCGCTCGGGCGCTACCGATAACTTCGGTCATCGCTATCTGTCGGGTATTGGCAAATGCCTGGAAGAAATCGTGCGCAAAGAGATCGGGTGTAAGGTGCGTTCCATTGAGCTGAACGTGATGCAGCGTTGCGCTTCTCACATTGCATCGCTCACCGACTTGGATGAGGCGGAAGCGATCGGTGCTGCAGGTGTCAATGCGGCGCTGGAGGGTGTTACCGGTAAAATGATGTGCTTTGAACGCGTATCCAACGATCCGTACACCGTTACTTATACCACTGCGCCTGTAGACGAGGTGGCGAACCACGAAAAGAAATTCCCTGCCGAATGGATCAACGAGGACGGCAACGGTATTCTGCCGCCTGCCGAGGATTACTTTCTGCCGTTGATTGCAGGCGAGAGTTATCCCAAAATGAAAAACGGTATGCCCGTACATTTCATCCTGTAATCCCAAAAGCGGAAAGGTCGCAGGACCTTTCCGCTTTTTTGCTACCATTTATCACTAAACACATTGACTTTTCAGCGGAGTTCATTTACCATAAAATACAGAAAATGAAAACGAGGTGTTTGTTATGACCGTTCCGTTTCGCCGTTTTGGCACGATGATTGACTGCTCTCGCAATGCTGTGATGAATCTCCCTTCTCTCAAGAAATGGGTAGATATTCTGGCATCAATCGGCTACAATACCCTTTTGTTGTACACCGAAGAAACCTACGAGGTGGACAACCAGCCGTATTTCGGACACCTGCGCGGCAGATATTCCCAAGCAGAACTGCGCGAACTGGATGCGTACGCCGCAGAGCGTGGGGTAGAGGTCATTCCTTGTATTCAAACGCTGGCACATCTGAACGCGATATTTGAATGGCGTTGTTATCAAGATGTGCGCGATTGCAACGATATTTTACTTGCGGAATCGGACAAGACGTATGCACTGATTGAAGATATGTTTGCATCCTTGTCCAAATGCTTCCGTTCCAAACAGGTCAATATCGGTATGGATGAAGCGCATATGATCGGCAGAGGTAAATATCAGGATCTGCACGGCATGAAAGACCGTTCGCAGATTTTGGTGGACCATCTGGCAAAGGTAGGCGAAATCGCGAAAAAATACGGCTTGGAACTCACCATGTGGGGCGATATGTTCTTCCGTATGATCAGCGGCGGCGAATATTACGTGGATCACTTGGAAGTATCCGAGGATGTCAAGCGCAAGATTCCTGATAACGTACACCTGATATACTGGGATTACTATTCCATTGATTACAACCGCTATGACCGCCAGATCAAAGCCCATAACGCGATCAAAGAGGAGTGTTGGTTCGCAGGTGGCCTGTGGACCTGGATCGGTTTTGCACCGCATAACGAGTATAGTATGAGTGCGACCAAAGCCGCGTTGCAAGCGTGTGTGGACAATGGTGTAAAGGATGTTTTCTTGACGCTGTGGGGTGATGACGGCGCTGAATGTTCGCGTTTTGCATTGTTGCCGTCTTTGTATTACTCTGCACAGATCGCACAAGGCATCACCGATATGGATGCCATCAAAAAAGGCTTTGCAGAGCGCTTCCAAATTGCGTTTGACGACTTTATGCTGCTGGATTTGCCTGACACACCCGGGGATGTAAAGGGGAGAACCTTTAATCCTGAAAAATACCTGTTCTACAATGATTGCCTGATGGGTAAGATGGATTGCACCGTACGCGAGGGGGATGCCGCCTCGTATGCCGCTTGTGCAGAGCGTTTGCGTGCTGTGGAGAGCAATGCGGAATACGGATATCTGTTCAAAAACCTGCGTGCGTTGTGCGACGTGCTGGCGTTGAAGACCGATTTGGGCATTCGCACCCGTGCGGCGTATACGGCAGGTGATACGGCGGCTTTGTCTGCGTTTGCGGATGAGTTTGAAGAGGTTGCCCGTCGCGTGGATGCGTTTTACGACACGTTCCGTACGCAGTGGATGACCGAAAATAAACCGCACGGCTTCGATATACAGGATATTCGTGTGGGCGGTCTTGCCAAACGTTTGCGGCATGGGGCCGATCGTCTGCGGATGTACGCGGACGGAAAACTCGAACGTATAGAAGAATTGGAAGAACCCGTGCTTTCCATTTGGTGTGATCCCGATGCAAAAGCGGGACCCACCTGCCACAACGACTGGGGTAAAATGGTGAGCGCGAACGTGGTTGTTTGGTAAAAATCGGGACGGTGTCGTTGACACCGTCCTGTTTTTTTATGTCTTTTCGTGAAAATTCGATGAACACACTTTACAAGCCTTTTATTTGTATGGTACAATAATCTATCATAATGGGATGAAGGGATGGAATCGCATGGCAAAAAAATCCCGCAAAGAACAGGAACGGCAGGGAGAAGTCGTCAGTTCGATCTTGAACGACTCGCCGTTGACGGCGCAAGAACGTCGGGAACTGGAACTGCAGACCAAAGCTGATCTGAAAGCGGAACGCAAAGCGCAAAGACAGGAATTGAAGGCCGCCATGAAAGAAAGCCTGGGCATTACTAACGACCGCAAGCAAATGACTATCATTTTGTTGGTGATGATCGCTTTCTTGGTGATCGTGGCGATTGTGCTGTCGGTAGGCGGTGCAGGCGTGGCCGGCAAGCAGCCGATGGAGGGCAGAACGTACTACATCGATCAGACCGCTTTGCCGGAGCGGCAAGATGGCTATATCACCGCTTCGTTGAATGAAGTGTATTACACGCAAAACGGCGGCTTGATGGTGAAGATGACCTTAGCAAACGATAAGCCGTATACGCAGTGCCTCACCTACATCGGTGTGGATTTGTATAACGGTGATGATCAACTGATTGCATCCGGTGCAACCGACAACATCGCCAAAGACTACTTCATTACCGATGCCGGCAGCAATACTTACGAATTGTTTATCCCGAAAGAATATGTCAAGATCGCAGACGATTCGCTGGAAACACTGTGGATGGAGTTTACGGTTGAAAGCGAAAACCGCCATGCGGAAGACGGACAATAAGGAGATGTAAATATGGGTAAAAGTGCAAGATTGCGTGAAGAACGCAGACAACAACGCACCGAAGAATTGGCGCTGATGGAAGAACAAGCAGCGAAACGTCGTAAATGGCTTTGGTTGCGCATTACTATTATCAGCGTGATATCGGTCATGGCGGCTGTCGCGATTGTGGCAGGTGTGTTTTTCGGTATTATCGCGCCGTCGGCGTCCTATCAGCGCAAAACGGTGGTGATGGAATCCGAGAACTTCAAAATCGACGGCATGATGATGGCGTATTATATGATGATGTCCTATCAAACGACTTCCGAAGAACTGGGTGATCTGGGCATCGATACTTCCGTTTCGTTCAAGAAGCAGTATTTCGGTGGCACGACTTCCTACTTTGACTATTTCCGTGCGGAAGCGCAATACGAGATGAATCAGGTGCTGTTGTTCGCGGAGAAAGCCAAAGAAGACGGCATTGAGCTGACCGAAGAAGAAAAAGCGAGCTTGCGCACGCAGATTTCCGCAACCGATATCAGCGGTTACACCGAATGGTTCGGTTTGACGGTTGATGATATGGTTCGTGCGGTAGAGTTGACCGAACTGGCATCCAAAGCGCTGCAAGCGTATGTGGATTCGATGGGACTCACCGACGAGGAAATCAAAACCTATTTTGATGAACACGAAGGCACGTTCCATACCTTGAGCTACAAAATGTATCAGCTCCCTTACGGTGAGAATGGTTGGTTCCCCGATGCGGCTACCGCCAAATCGGCTGCGGAAGTGTTCAAAAAGACGACCGATGCGTCCGAGTTTGATTCCTGCATGACCCAGCTGGTGCTCACGTTGGGCGGTACGGAAGAGAATGCAAAGCAGGAGATCACCGACGGTACGTATACTGATGTGAATCTGACGGAAGAAAACGCATTCTTCAACTGGGTGTTTGATGAAACCCATAAAGTGTCGGATATCTTCATTGAGGATACCGGCAGTGCGTATTGCGTGTATATGCTGACGACATTGCCGCAACTGCCCACCGTGGAGATGCACGACGTGCGCCACATCCTGTTTGATGCGACGACCTACGGCGACGATGCGACTGCCAAAGCGAAAGCAGAAGAGGTGCTTGCCGAGTGGAAAAACGGTGCGGCTACCGCAGAGAGCTTTGGAGAATTGGCAAGAGAGTATTCTGCCGATACCGGTTCCAAAGAGGTTGGCGGTTTGATCGAGAACGTATACGAAGGTCAGATGGTAGAGCCGTTTGAAACCTGGCTGTTTGACGACGGCCGTAAAGTGGGAGATGCTGAAATCGTCAAGACCGATTACGGCTATCACGTGATGTATTACGTTGGCGAAGGCGATGAATACTGGCAGGTAGCTGCAGAAAACCGTCTTTCCAGTGAAAAGTTGGATGCCTGGTGCACAGAGTATGCAAAGACGCACACAATTACCATCCACGACAGCCGTATGAAACGCATTCCGCTCTAAAAATAATGACGAAACCGCCGCGAGAGTTTCTCGCGGCGGATTTTTTATGCCTGCCCAAATTCGGCAAGTTTTTTGCGTGTGGTTTTATATAATGGTGAGCGGTGGAGTGATGCGTATGCCGATCATTTATATTGACATCTTATTCATATTGAATTTGTGGGTGGATTTTTTGCTGTTATCCGCAACCGCCAGACTGCGCCGTTTACCTGTCAAACGGTGGAGGTTATTGTTCGGCGCGGCGGTGGGTGCATTGGGAAGTTGCCTTTTATTTTTGCCGCCGCTTTCCTGGTGGGGCGCGTTACTCATTCGTGTGCCCGGTACTGCGCTGTTGGCGGTCATCACATTCCCGATGCCAAACCTGCGGCGTGGCGTGGGGGACACGATCACGCTGACGGTGTTGTGCGCGGTATTTTCGGGGACTGCCACTATGTTGTGGTATATAGCAGCACCAAACGGTTTTTTGGTGGTCAACGGTGTGGTGTATTACGATGCTCCTGCTTCGTTGCTGATTTTATTCACCGCCGTCAGCTACGTGGCGGTGTGCGTGTTCGACCGCTTGACCCGCCGCAAAACGCCGCAGGGCAGGGGTTGCACGTTGCTGTTGCGGCACGGTGGTCGCGAGGTGGCGTGTGCCTGTTTGTATGACAGCGGCTGTACCCTTCGCGAACCGTTTTCGGGCAAACCTGCGGTGGTGATTGACGCTACCGCCGTACATACAGTGTTACCGCCCGATTGGCAACGGGACAGCGCGGCGGCAACAGCGGCAGGTACACGGTTCGTGCCTTTCAAAAGTCTGGGAGGAGACGGATTGTTGCCTGCGTTTTTACCCGACTATATGGCGGTGGTGGACACGAACGGCAAACGCCTGGACATTACGGGCAGTTATCTGGCACTCGGCGAGGGCGTTTTGAATGGAGAATATACGGCACTCATCGGTACGGATATCGGTGATATGATGGGATAGGAGACGGATTATGTTCGCTTGGTGGAAACGGTTTTTGGGGTGGATAGACCGTGTGTTAAATGGGGAAGTGTGCTACTACATCAACGGCACCGACGTGTTACCGCCGCCGCTCACCGCGGAGGAGGAACAACTGGTGTTTGCGCGGATGAAAGAAAACGATTCGCACGCGCGTGAGACGCTTATCACCCACAATCTGCGATTGGTGGTGTACATTGCACGCAAATTTGAAAATTCGGGTGTAGGATTGGAAGACCTCATTTCCATCGGCACCATCGGACTCATCAAAGCGGTGAACACCTTTTGTCCCGAACGCAACATCAAACTGGCGACCTATTCTTCGCGTTGTATCGAAAACGAGATCTTGATGCATCTGCGCAAGATCGCGCCGCAAAAATCCGAATGTTCGTTTGACGAACCGCTCAACGTGGATTGGGACGGCAACGAGTTGTTGCTGTCGGATGTGCTGGGCAGTGAACCGGATGAGATCCACCGCGGTGTGGAGCAGGAAGCCGAAAAGGTGTTGTTGCGGCAATGCGTCGGACGGTTGTCCGAACGGGAACAAACCATTATGCGGATGCGTTACGGCTTTGACGGCATTGGTGAACATACGCAAAAGGAAGTGGCGGATATTTTAGGGATATCCCAATCATACATTTCACGATTGGAGAAAAAGATCATACGCCGTTTGCGGCGTGATATAGAACGCGCGGAATAAATTGCCATCTTGTATGGAATTTAGCTCTTCCGACCATACTGAAAACAGTATGAAAGGGAGGCGTGTACATGTATAACAAGGTGGAAATCTGCGGTGTCAACACGGCGAATTTGAAGGTGCTCACCGAAAAGGAAAAAACGGCGCTTTTGCGTCGTGTGCGCGACGGGGATAAGCAGGCGCGCGAAGAGATGGTCAACGGCAATCTGCGTCTGGTGTTAAGCGTGGTACAACGCTTCAGTGGCAGGGGAGAAAACCCCGACGATTTGTTCCAGGTCGGGTGTATCGGACTCATCAAATCCATTGACAATTTTGACATCAATCAAAACGTGCGGTTTTCCACCTATGCCGTCCCGATGATCATCGGTGAGATACGGCGGTATCTGCGCGATAATAACAGTATTCGTATCAGCCGTTCGGTGCGGGATACCGCGTACAAAGCGATGCAGGTGAAAGAACGCCTGATTGCGGAACGCCAGCGCGAACCCACTGCCACTGAAATCGCAAAAGAATTGGATATTCCGCGCGAAGACGTGGTCATCGCTTTGGAAGCGATCGTGGAGCCGGTCAGTTTGTACGAACCCGTGTATTCGGACGGTGGAGATACCATTTATGTGCTGGATCAGGTGGGGGACAATAACGACGACCGCAACTGGCTGGATGAGATCGCGTTCAAAGAAGCAATCAGCGGTTTGAGCGACCGCGAGAAGAAGATACTGTTTTTACGTTTTTTTAAAGGTAAAACGCAGATTGAAGTGTCCGAGGAGATCGGCATTTCGCAAGCGCAGGTTAGCCGCCTGGAAAAAGGCGCTTTGCAACAGATCAAAAGTGCATTGTAACCACCGCCCGCCTAACGGCGCCACAGGCTGCTATCAAGGGCTAACATTTTCTAATAACGAATCCCCACCGAGCAATCGGTGGGGATTTTTTTCGTGATTTCTGCCGTTTTCTCTTGACACCAAACAAAAAATAAGTACAATAAAAATAGCCGCTGTTTTATGAACGGCTTTCTGAAAATGTAATCGTAAATAAAGGAGAGAATGACCATGGCAAATCGTTTTGTACTCAACGAAACCAGCTATCACGGCAAAGGTGCGATTCAGGCGATCGCAACCGAAATTCAGGC
>JAZRQN010000131.1:0-5886 GCA_045649855.1 Acutalibacteraceae bacterium
GGTCGCACGGACCGCCGCCATAAAGTCGCCGTCATAATATTTTTCGAGCAGATGTGCCACCACTTCGGTGTCGGTTTCGGAAGCGAATTCCACGCCGTCTTCCACCAATTCCGCAATCAGCGCCAAATAGTTCTCGATGATGCCGTTGTGCACCACCGCGAACTTGCCGGACATACTGCTGTGCGGATGCGAGTTGGCATCACTCGGTTTACCGTGGGTCGCCCAGCGGGTATGACCAATACCGAGTGTTTTCTCCATATCCTTGCCGCCGTTTACCATATCGGACAGGATGCTGAGTCTGCCTTTCGCTTTATGAATCTCAATACCATTTGCACCGTTCAATGCAATGCCGGCAGAGTCATAACCGCGATATTCCAATTTCGCCAGGCCCTCCAGCAGCAGCGGTGCCGCCGGTTTTTTACCGATATAACCAACAATACCACACATAGTGTGTTCTCCTTTCGCGTTGCCGTCAGCAACCCAAATGTTCTGTAATACGATATTTTACTAATGCTTAAAATATTTTACTACATATTTATCGGTTTGGCAAGCGAAAAAGCAAAATTAAATACCCCAAATTTTTCGAGCATATTCGCGCACTGCGCGGTCGGCGGAAAAGTAGCCTGCACAAGCGATATTCATCAACCCTTTTCGCATAAACGCTTCACTCTCCCTGTATTCACGATTGGCACGCAGACGCGTTTCCTGATACGCACGGAAATCACCCAGCAGGTAATAATAGTCCGCCTGTTGCCAATCATCTTCGGTCAGCGAACGATACAAATCGCGGAACATACCGCTGCCGCCGTCATCCAACGTTCCGTCAATCAGCGCTTCTATCACACGTTTGAGAGCAGGGTCTTGTTCCAACAATTCAACGGGACGGTAATGCGGTCGGATGTGTTCCAACGCTTCCACCGTCGCACCGAAAATATAGTTGTTTTCCCTGCCTGCTTCTCTCACGATCTCAATGTTTGCACCATCATAGGTGCCAAGCGTTACCGCACCATTGAGCATAAATTTCATATTCCCCGTTCCCGATGCTTCGGTACCTGCCGTCGAGATCTGTTCCGAAATATCCGCCGCAGGAATGAGCTTTTCGGCATACGATACCGAATAATCCTGCACAAACAGCACCTGCACCTTGGCTGAAACAATCGGATCAGCCGCCGCAAACGCCGCTATCGCGTTGATCAACTTGATAATTGCCTTCGCACGGTGATAGCCTGGTGCTGCTTTAGCGCCAAACACAAATGCCGTCGGTGTAAAGTCAGATAACTTGCCATCTTTGACAGAAAAGCAAATATCCAAAATGGAGAGCGCATTGAGCAGTTGCCGCTTGTATTCGTGCAGACGTTTGACTTGCACGTCCAGCAAAAAGTCCCACCGCAATGCCAAACCGTCTTTTTTCTCCATATATTGCGCCAACTGCTTTTTCTTTTTCTGACGCATAAACCGCAACTGTTCCAAAAACGCACGGTCATCCGCAAAAGATTTCAGTTGCTGTAATTGATCAGGATCAGACAGAAAGCCGTTGCCGATGCGTTGGGCAATCAGCGCCGTCAGTTCGGGATTGGCAAGTGCCAACCAACGCCGCTGTGTGATGCCGTTGGTGATATTCAAAAAGCGTTCGGGATACCGTGCGTACCACGCAGGCAGCACACGCGTTTTGAGCAGTTCGGTATGAATCGCCGCTACACCGTTCACCGCGTGGGAGGCATACAACGCCATCCGTGCCATATGAATCTGTCCGTCCTGCAGAATGTCAAAACTGTCAAAATCGGTAACGCCCATTCCTTGCAGTTCTCGGCGCAACTCCTGTTGCAGTTGCCGCACGATAGGATACAGATGCGGCAACACCTTTTTGAACAGACCGACATCCCATTTTTCCAACGCTTCCGGCATAATGGTGTGATTGGTATACGCAAACACACCGCGCGCGACAGACAGTGCTTGCGAAAAGTCCACCCCTTCCTCGGTGAGCAACAGCAACAATTCGGGGATCGCCACCGTCGGGTGGGTATCGTTGAGCTGAACCGCGCAGGCCTCCGCAAAGCGTAACGGCTCACCGCCCGCACGGCGAAACCGCCTCCACAAATCCTGCACCGATGCCGCCGAAAAGAAATATTGCTGTTTCAAACGCAGGCATTTGCCGGCAGGCGTATTGTCATTCGGATACAACACCGCCGTGATGGTTTCCGCTTCCATCTTTTCGGCAAATGCAGCGGCATATCTGCCGTTATCAAACTCCGTAAAGTCAAACTGCTTTAGCGGTTCTGCCTGCCACAAGCGAAGCGTATTGATGCGTTTCATACCATATCCGACGATCGGCATATCGTACGGCACTGCCAACACGCGTTGTTCGCCAAAGGATATTTCGATTTTCTCATCCTCACGCCGTACCGACCACGGATCACCCCATACCTGCCAATCATCCGCAGATTCTTTTTGGAATCCGTCCTCAATGGTTTGATGAAACAGACCGTATCGATACCGTATGCCGTATCCGTCCAGCGGAATATCCGAAGATGCCGCCGCATCCAGATAGCAAGCCGCCAAGCGCCCAAGACCGCCGTTCCCCAGCGCAGGATCGCCGATCTCTTCCAGCGCGCGTATATCCGCACCTGCAACATGCATCGCCTCCTCCGCTTCGCGGTACAAATGCATATTACAGAGATTGGCGGCGGTCAAACGACCAAGCAAAAATTCCGCCGAGAAATAGGCGGCGCGTTTTTCTTCCCCTTTTGTCCAAAGCGGTCGAATACGTTCCATTGCCGCTTCCGCCAGTGCGCGATCCCACTGTTTTGCAGTAGCGGTTTTCGCATCACCGCGCAAAAAATCCTGAATGCGTTTTTCAAAGTTCTGATCCAACAACACAACATCCTTTCACCCAATATTCATTCCATATTGTTCCCACCCAAAAAACCTCTATGCGAATTTTGAAAAAATGTTGAAAAACGCATCAAAAAGAGGTATCCTATATAAAGACTTTTCTACAAAGTGAAAGGAGGCGGCGTTTTGCCCGAATTTCAAACGTTGTGCGCGGCAGACACGCCGCGTCTGCGCCCGTTTTACGAAGCGCAACCATATCGATTGAGCGATTACACGGTCGGTGCTGCTTTTATGTGGCGCAAATATTTGAAAACCGCGTTTACAGTGTTCGCAGATATGCTCATTTGCCGCATCACCTTATCGCGCGGCGACTTTTTCACCTTCCCCATCGGGCAAGGCGATATCGATGATGCGCTGACACAACTGGAAGCATATTGCAACAAACGAGGTGTTCCGCTTCGATTTGCAGGTGTGCCGGAACACGCACTTCCCATTTTACGAGAACGGTACGGCGAACGATGCGAAATCAAAGAATGGCGCGATTCCGCCGATTATCTGTATGCATACGAAACGTTTTTGCGTTTCCCCGGCAGAAAGTTATCCGGTAAACGCAACCACTTAAAACGCTTTTGGAATGCCAATCCCGACGTCGTCTTTTCCCCCATCACACAGGAAGAGATACCACAAGCGGTCGCGTTTGTGCGTGCATTCGGACAGCGCCGCGCCGAGGCGGAAACCATCTCCGCGATTGAAACGGAAGAAATCATCCGCAGTTGCGAGATTTTGGAAAATATGCAAACGCTCGGTATGTATGCAGGGGCTTTGCGCAAAGGCGATACCATCATCGCTCTTGCTGTGGGTGAGACAGTGCGCGATATGCTGTGTGTGCACGTCGAAAAAGCGGATACTTTTTACCAAGGTGCGTATCAAGCAATCGCCACCGCATTCGCCGACTATATGCAACGCCCCGAACTTTTGTATATCAATCGAGAAGACGATGCAGGAGATGAAGGATTGCGCAAATCCAAACTGTCTTATCAGCCGATCGCTCTGCTCAACAAATACACCGTTACGGTGAAAGGATAAAGAGTATGGAAAACATCCGTCTTGATATATTAGCCGCAAAACAGTTTTCGGTATCCGAAACCGAAGCCGCCGCACTCATTATGGAAGGCCGCGTGCTCATCGGGCAGGTACCTGCTGACAAGCCCGGTATGTCGGTTGCCGCCGACACGGTTTTGACCCTCAAAGAAAAGGCGCGTAAATACGCCAGCCGTTCGGGTTATAAACTGGAAAAGGCGCTTGCTGTATTTGGTGTAGATCCGACAGGTAAACGTGTTTGCGATATCGGCGCTTCCAACGGTGGTTTTACCGATTGTCTGTTGCAAAACGGTGCAGAACACGTATGTTCCGTGGACGTGGCATACGGCATTCTCGCGTGGGAATTGCGCAACGATGAACGCGTAACCGTATTGGAACGCACCAATGCCAGACGTTTGACCGTCGAACAGGTGGGTTATGTTTGTGATATGATTACCGCCGACGTTTCCTTTATTTCACTCACCAAAATCTTCCCTGCGATGAACGAAATCTTATCGGATACGGGACTGGTCATCTGCCTGGTGAAACCCCAGTTCGAAGCACCGCAAAAAGCGCTCGGCAAAAACGGCATTGTGAAAGATCCTGCCATCCTGCCGCCGCTTATGGAAAGCATTGCGGACAGTGCCGCCCAAAACGGATTACATATGGCGGATATGACCGTCTCCCCCATTCACGGCACCAACGGCAACGTCGAATATCTGATGATGTTCCGCAGAGAAGCCACCTTGACCGCAGAACAGCGCGCCGATAAAATCCAAACGGCGCTGGCAGATAAGCCCGATGTCAACAGCTGATACACCATCAAAAAAAACGCCGCCTGTGCATTGCACAGACGGCGTTTTTTGATGTTAATAATTCACATATGCCGTTTCTTTGCCAAGAGAACATTCTGCCGAAACAGCGGTGAAACGAGAATTGTTTTTGGCGGACAACCGCACGGTCGCCATACCGTTTTGAAACGATACACGGTAACCGCTCGTGGTTTCCTCCACCTGCTTATCCGATCGCACCACATTGCCGTGTGCATCCGAAGAAATACCCGTATCCATCACAAACTCCGCTCGCGCGCGGATGACACCCGACGTATACGGCGTAAATTCCACCTCATCCTCAAAATCGGTAACACGGTTTCCGTATTGATCCACCGCTTCTGCTATCACCGGGATGAAATCCACGCGGTTGTTGCCAAGATTACGACCGTAATTCTCGGCAGTCAGACGCAATCTGCACGCCTTTCCCTGCGGACGAACGGCGTGCACACGTGTTTCACCGTTGGCAAATACCGCTTCCACTTTCAGTTCCGCAAACACAATCTCGGGCGTGAACACCGTCAGCGGTCCTGCACTGGGCAGATCTTGCATCGGATGATCGTTCACATACACCGTGTACCGTGCAGCGTTACTGAACAGCGCCACCGTGCCGCGGCAATAGGTCATTTCGAAAAAGGGCTGTTTCTTCCACGCGGCGGCAAACACTTTCACTGCGGCAGTCTCTCTGCCAAATCCATCCACAAACAAGCGGTGGTCTGCAAGGAACGCGGCAATTTGGGGATTTGCTTTCGCCTTATCGTATGCGGCAAAAGCACGTGTCGCTGCGTCGTACTGTTCCTGTTCCAAACTGTCAGCACGCGGAAAATCGACCCCTTGATACAGCACCGTTTCACGCGGCATTTCCGCTGTATCCAGCAAAATCAATCCCATCTGCAACGCGGTATCCGCCGCAAAAGCGGGCGGATTGGATGCCACCAACGTATCGCAACCGCTGTTGACCGCGTGGCGACACAAGCGATACCAACTGTTATCCGCAGGTGCAAACAAGTCCTGCTCGGCATACGTTATACCTTTGAGAAAACGCAAGCGCCCGTTCAGGAAATAAAAACCGTTTTCTTGTTGCAGATGATAAAACGCGACCGTTTTGACCATCCGCTCAACACGCTTATCCCCGTCGAATACC
>JAZRQN010000132.1:0-13321 GCA_045649855.1 Acutalibacteraceae bacterium
CGTGGAAACCGCTGATCAGAGCAAACACGTGCACAAGTTCACCTGGACCGCTGACAGCGACACCAAGTTCTACGATCTGTGCGACGACTATGCGGATATCTCCGTACACGTTGTGAACATCAAGACCGATAAATATGACGGTTCTAACACCCCGATCCATTCTCGTACCTATGTGAAACTCGCTGACGACACCATCATCCATGGCGCTGTTGAGAGCTACACCTACAACGAGGTTGCGGGTGTGCAATAAGGAGGAGAGTACAATGAAATACGAAACTCCTAAAATGCAGATTGTGGCGTTCGAAGCCAAAGAAAACGTTGCAAACGAAAACGAATGGGAATTGGACTTTGGTGATACCATCTCCAACAACAGCATGCCTCAATAAACCGTAAAAAAGACGGTGTATCCAATCGGATACACCTTCTTTTCGTGTTTTTGCACACAACAAATGGTCAGTTTCCTTTGTAGGACAGATAATGTCCGGGAGAAGTGCCGATGGTGCGTTTGAATGCGGTCATAAAATATTTCGGATCAGAGAAACCGCATTTTTCCGCTACTTCATATACCTTATAATATCGCGTTTTGAGCAGGGTGCAAGCGTAGTGGATGCGGCAGTGCAAAATATACTCTTTGGGGGACATCTCGCCTGCTTTGCGGAACAGTTGATAGAGATACGATTCGCTGACGTCCGCCGCCTTGGCAACCTCGCTGACCGTCAGTTTGGGGTCGGTAAAGTGGGTGTCGATGTATTGAGACGCCACCTGCACCGCCAGTGTGGCACTGTTGATGGATGGACGCGCGATCTCCGCCAAAATGCGATAAAAGACCGAAAGCGCGCGATACTCTTTGCCTGGCATGGTGCTGTACCAGTTTTCCAGCAATTCTTTGAAAATGCGGTGAATGGTGTCGGGACGCTCGCAATGGTACACGCACGGTGTCAGCGAAATCGGCTCTGCGCACTCGAATTCCACACGGATGAGGAAGTCGGAGTTGCCCTCCAGACGACAGGGGATATTCGGGGGCAGATACACAACCGAGCCTGCTGTTTCAGTGAACGAAAAATCCTTGAAATGATAGGTCATATTGCCGTTGACGCAAAACGCAAGGCTGTGGAACGGCAAGGTTGTCTGTCGATCGGATCTGTACAACGGGGCGAGAGGCGGATTGGTGCGATAACAAAACGAAGTATATCCGTTTTCGTTGGGGTCTATAGACACCACGTTGGGATCTTCGCTTTTTCGCAGAGCGCCGCGCATACAGCAAGAGCCGTTGTGCGCACCGATATACGCAAAAGCACCTTGAATACCGGAAGTGCTGAATGTTTTGAGCATGGCGTAATACGGGAATTTTTGCTTGTCGCAACCAAACACCACGCCATAGCGACGCCAGCACTGCTCAAATCCCACCTCGATCTCAAAATCGGTGATGGGCGGATGGCGGAACGTGAGCATACAAATCGGACCGCAGTCGTTGATGGGAATGCTGTCGGTGCGCTCGCGGATACACCGCAGATGGCCGCGCTCGTTAAAGCCCCAGTACTGCTTGATAGGCGCAGGGACGGCGTCGTGGTCGCGGTCGATATCCGAAAAATAATAACAGTCGAAATACGGTTCCAACTCTTCCACCGAGCGAACCTGCCGAAAATCGATGTCGAAAACCACCTTGCCGTCCACTCTCAGCTTCACATAGCGATAAGCGCCTGCATCCGCCTCGGTGGCATTGGATGCCAGCGACACATAGCCGATCGGCGCGGTGGGCACGGAAAAGGTAGAAGCACTTTCAGGGCGGTTGTCCACCGTCATGACGGCACTGTGCTTTTTTACCGACAGGGTAAAGGAGTGCGGCGTGCCTGCCGCCATATTGGCTGCTACTGCGTGTTCGTGCGGCGAACGTGTGAGATGATAGATCTGTCGCAAATGCACCGGTACAGGCTTTGCTTGAAAAAACATACGCAACCCTCCTTGAATTCTAAAGATACTATACCATACATTTCGTAGGAAATCAAACCTTTTTGCAGTTTTTTTGGTTGACATTCATATATTCGCCTATAAAATTGAAATATAATTAGCAAAATTATATATTCTAAAAGGAGTGGAGTATATGAAAGCAAAGAAACTGCTGGCAGTGCTGATGAGCGCGACCATGCTCTTTGGTTTGTTCGCCGGAACGATCGTGATGCCGACCATGGCGGCGATCAACGGTACGACAGCCGAAGGATTGCGTGTGCCGTTTGGCAGTCCTGCGATTACCGCGAACGTGGGTGATGTCATCGACCTCACCAAATACGGCGTGGAATTTACAGACGGGAGTGTAACCACCGACGGTCTGACCTGGCTGAACACAGCCGGTGCGGACACGGTTACCTATAAATCCCCTGCCATTTTGGCGAACGTGGGAGAAACCGTCAATCTGGCAGACTGGAACGTGGAGTTTGCAGACGGCGTTGCGACCAATGCATCCGCGATCACTTGGCAGAAAAAATTGGACGAAAATACCGTTACCTTCGGTATGCCTGCCATCCTGACCGATGCAGGTACGAAAATCAATTTTGCGGACTACCCTGTGGAATTGACCAAAGGCAACGTGGTCGCAGGCAACAAATTGACCTGGAAACAGATCGAAGAAGTGGAAGTTCCGCTGATTTCCTTTACTTCTCCTGCTATTCCGACCAATGTGGGCGAGGCGATTGATCTCACCAAATATGCGGTGGAATTTGCGGATGGTGATGTGGTCGTTCCGTCTAAAATCACCTGGAAAAACGGTGATGCGGCGGTAACCTCTTTTACTGCTGTCGCAAAAGGTGTTACGGCGCTGACCGCGACCGCAAACGGCGTTTCCAAGACCATTTACGTGGTTGCAAAGAACGCAAACGAGGACAAATACGTGCTGTATCGCAACGATTTTAATTCCGCTGACGATGTAGCAGAAATGCACAAATCCACCATGGGTTCGACGGCGGCTACCGCTACCTATGCAGAGGGTGGCTATTTGGCGCATAACCGCAACGGCTCCGCTACCGCAACCAACCAGAGCATGCTGTTTGCGCCCGAATGGCTGTCCGATTTCGGCGATTATCGCTTGGAAGCGAGCGTCTCGGTATCCGCTTACGCTAACACCGGTCGCTATTTCTCTTTCCTGACCCACGGCTCCAATACGGCGAAGAGCGGCCCGTATTACGTGGCCGGTCATACCAAGGCGGGCAAGTGGTTCTTCCAGAAAAACACAAGCGCTACCAGCTGGGGTCTTACCGCTTTCACCGGTGGTGAAAAGAACAGTGCGTTCACGATGAACGTAAATACCTATTATACGTATGCCCTGAACTATGACGGCGGCAAAGTAACATCGTATTTTAACGATGCACAGATCATGCAGTTTGCCGTGCCGGATGCCACCCCCATTGTGACGGGTCGTCCCGGTATCGGTTTCCACGGCATTGATGCTACGGCGGACTATTTCGAGGTCGCCTTGGTGGACGATTCTATCAAAACGGTGAAGGTGGCGGATACGGTTGCCGATTTCACGCCTGCCACCAAAGGTGTAACCGCGTTTAACGTTACCGACGGCACCACCACCAAAACCATTTACGTGGTAGCGAAAAACCCCGAAGACACCGAGTACGTTCTGTACGAAAACGATTTCAACGAAGCGGCGGATCTGAATGATCTGACCCTTGTGCTCAAAGGCGCAGGTACCGAAAGTGTCGCAAACGGCAAATTCAACTTCACCCGCACGTCTTCCACTTCTGCGAACAACCGTGCGTATTTCCTGCCCGAATGGCTGTGCGATTTTGGCGATTATACGCTCGAAATGAACGCTTCTGTCAACGCACAGGCGAACACAGGCAGATACATCGGCTTCTTGTTCCGTGGACAAGAGGGTAATGACGGCAGACCGTACGGCATTGCCGCATTCGACCGCAAAAAGCAGGTAATCTGGGGCGACCGTTCCACTGCGGAAGGCACCTCCTGGAACCCCAACTGGTACACCGCAAAAACCAATGCGTATACCTTGCCTGCACTGGGCACTGCCGCTACCTATAAAATCTCGGTTATGGGGGATAACCTGACCGTGTATTTCGACGGTGCACAGGTTGCCTCCAAAATCCTGCCCGATACCGCACCCGAGATGGGTCGTCCCGGTATTATGACCGCAGGTATCGACTTTGACATCGATAACTTCAAGGTAACCATCACCGAGCCCGAGAGACAGGTGGCGGCGGATACCTTTACTCCCACCGCGGCAGGCGTTACCGAGTTTATCGCCACCGTGAACGGCGTTTCCAAATCGGTGTACGTGGTCGCCAAGGAAGCGGATGACACCGAATATGTGTTGTATGAAAACAATTTCGATTCCGCTGCCGATCTCGATGATCTGCAGTATGTGGCGGGCAACACCGCTGCCAACTATCCGATGACCGTTGCAGACGGTGTGATGAGTATCACCCGTGTGAACAGCACCAACGGCAACACCACCGTGAGCTTCCCGATGTGGCTTAGCGATTTCGGTGATTACACCATCGAAAGCTCGATTGCGATCACCGCACAGCAGAACACCACCCGTTACTTCGGTCTGGTATTCCGCGGCAATCCCAGCGGCAGCTATGCACCGCATTACGCTTCCCTCTATTTCCGCAACGGCAAATGGCAGGGTCAGCGCCGTGTGCTGACCGCTTCCGGCGCGGATTGGAATGCGGCTTGGGACAACTGGGCAGGTCCGTCTATCACCAGTGCGTTCAGCGCAGCGGCGCTGGGCACCTTCGCTACTTACAAAGTAGCGGTTGCAGGTGATACCGCCGAAGCGTACTACAACGGCGCGAAGGTTGGCACTTACACGCCCACCGACGTGCGTGATACCGGTTTTGTCGGTTTGTTCATCACCGCGATGGTCGCAAAGATGGACTACTTCAAGGTTACCCTCCCCGAAATGAAAGCGACAACCGAAGAAATCACCACCTTCACTGTTGAAAAAGCAGGCGTGACCGCTCTTACGGTTAAAGATGCGAACGGCAATGAAAAAACGGTGTATGTGGTGGCGAAAAACCCCGAAGACACCGAATATGTCCTGTTTGAGACCGACTTTAACAACGCATCCGATGCCAATGCGCTGACCGTGGTGGAAGGCAATGCCACCATGTCGGTGGAAAGCGGCGCTTTGACCGTAACCACCGGTGGTGCGTATGTATATCTGCCCGAATATCTGGGTGATTTCGGCAACTATAAGATGGAAATGGTGGCGGCTACCACCGCTTACGGCGCATCCTCTGACTTCATCGGTCTGACCGCTCGCGGTCAGAGCATGGACAACGGCAAAGAGACCTATATTGCCCGTGTGCGCCATAGTAGCGGCGCTTGGGATGCGGCAGGTTACTACTACCGTGATGCAAGCGGCACTTCCCATCGTCATAGTTGGGGCGGTCATGCGACCATCTCGCTGAACAGCACCCATACCTACACCTTGTTTGCGTATGAAGATCTCATTGCGCTCAAACAAGATGCTAACTACGTGTTCTATGCCGAAGAGGAAAAAGAACACGATACCGGCTATCTCGGCTTCACGGTATCCAACGTTACCTTGTCGGTGGACAGCATCCGTGTTACCCTGTTTGAAGTCGAGAAACCCGATGCCCCCGTTTCCGCTTCCTTTCCGGCGGATGCGGCACTGCCGTACGGCACTATCGCAGGCAGCCTCACCGTCAATCTGTCCGGCGAAGGCGAGACACCTGTGGACGTTGCATACTATTGGGGCGACGGCGAGGGCAAGCTTGACGGCTACGCTGCGTTTGACGAGGTGCTGGTAAAAGGTAACACCACCGTTACCGACACTATCCCTGTCGGCACGGTCGTGCCTGCAGGCGCTATCGAACTGCGCGTATACACCGCTAACGAAGCAGGTGAATCGGCAGGTTGCGTGGTCATTCCGTTGCCGCTGTCGGTGCGGAATATGGATGCAGGCAAAGAGGTGATCAGCTTCCAGATGGCGAGCGATACCCATATTATGCCCAAAAACGGCTCGGTCAATGAGGCGTATAATACCGAACACTTTATCAATCTGTTGCAGGATATTGCGAAGTTTGACCCCGATTCGGTCGGCTTGTTCCACGGCGGCGACATCGTGGACAACGGCAAGATTTCGGAATACCAGAACTATCAGGAAATCTGGAATACCTACAGCAACGGCTTGGCACTGGAAGGCATTATCGGTAACCACGAATATTGGGACACCAAGACCCACGCGGACACGGTGAACAATTTCGCGAACTACACCGGTATTGCCATCACCCCCGAAACCCCGTATTACACCAAGAATATCGGCGGTTACGACTTCTTCTTCCTCAACTCCTCTATCATCGATCCCAGCGGCGGCAACCACAACATTGCCACCCTCGGCGATGCACAGCTGGCGTGGTTGGACGAAGGTCTGGCAAAAGTGGATGCCAATACGCCTGCCTTTATCTTCCATCATCAGAAATTCAACCAGATCGCGGATGCGGATGCGCTCAAAGCCATCCTCGCCAAATATCCCAACGCGATCTTTATGACTTCGCACACCCACACCGATATGAACACCGCCGGCGTCTTCGAGTATGAGAATGACACCATGTGCAAAACGGCAAACACCTCCTCGGTGTCCTATTCGGTATACACCCACTACAACCCGAACGGCGAAAATACGCAGGCTCGTGCGCAGGCATATTATGTCGAGGTGTACGAAGACAGAGTGGTGTTCCGCGGTATGGACATCATGACCGACGAATGGCTGCCCTCTGCGCAGTTTGTGTTCTGGTATGGCGACGTGGACACCTATCCCACCGATGCCAACCTCTACCCTGCGGCGAGCGGCGAATACGAGAGCTTCTCGTTTGATGCGTCCGCAGTACCGAGCGTGGGCGACGACGGCTTCACCGCTGCTGATACCGAGACGGTGAACGCGCTGGAAGGCAAATTCAACTTCTACTATGACCGCGAGGGTGCGCATTATCGTGAGCGTGATCTGTTTGACAACCTCGATGATAATGACAAGTACAACCCCTCCGGCACAACTACCGGTTGGTCCAAATGGGTACCGTCGGGCGAATGGTTGACCCGTACCACGGGTAAAACCAGCGGCGAGATGTTCCGCAAGATCGACTCGCTGGTACCGCTCAATGCCAAAGGCGATGAACTGGTGCTCGAAAACTTCGAGACCACCTTCAACGTGAAATTCGCCAACTACAACGGCGGTATCATCCTTGGCTTCCGTCAGCAGGAAGCGGGTCATTTCACCACCGGCTATTACAACATCGTCAAGACGATGGGCTTTGTGTCCATCAACAAGGGCGGTATGTCCATTGCTTCGGGCAATGACATTCTGAACAAATCCGGCGGCGATGCCACCAACGATATGTACAACCATTTCGAAACCACCTTCGCCAACGATCTGCCGAATACGGTTACCGTAACGGTGCGTGTGGTTGGCACGGCGATTTCGGTGGACATCTATGATTACACCACCAAAGAACTGCTGCACACCGAAAGAGACACCCTCTCTCTCACCGGCGCAGGCAAGCTGGCATACGGCGTTTCCGCTGTGGGACACAGCATCGGCGATATTGAAATTACCAAGCTCAACGGCTTCGGTGCACCGCTGGATATCGAAGCGGATCGCGATTATCAGAACGGCAACATTGAACTGGTGGATATGCAAGAAACCGACAACGGTTATCAGTACACCATCAAAGTTACCCCCGATGCAGGTTATCAGTTGCGCGCAGGTTCGCTGATCGTGGAAGACAAGAACGGCGACCTGTACGTACCCACCCGTGTGGGCTTCCGCAACGGCGGTGATGCTTCTCGTTATACCGTTACCATTCAGGGTGAGGGCATCGTATACGCAGACTTCTATCAACCCACGAAAGCAGACGCCAACATCGGTTTGGTGGGTACTTCCATCAACGAGGCGGAAAGCGGTTTGAGATTCGTTCACCGCTTGAACGTGGCGGAAGAAAACGACAAACTGTATGTAAACTTTGACGGCGAAAAGGCTGAAATCAAAGAGTACGGCTTGCTCGTTGCTTCCAATTCTTTGCTGAAAAACCCCGAAGATCTGGATATCGAAACGGCAGACCAGAGCAAACACGTGCATCGTTACACCTGGCCCGAATCCACTAAGTATTACGATAAGAGTACCGATCACGTGGATATTGCCGTTCACATCAAGAACATTGCGGCGTACAACGGTCAGAACACCGACCTCATCACCCGCACCTACCTGATCACCGCAGAGGACGAGGTCATTTACAGCGACCTTGCCATTTCCTCTTACAATCAAGCGGCAGGTATGTATGAAACGGCTACCATGGCAGATCTGAAAGCGGCTGACGCGATCGTGTATCACGGTCGCGCCACCGAATCGGGTACGGATCTTGTATTGCCGCAATACGGCGGCACCGGCTTTACCATCAAAGGCGATCTCGCCGGACACGTGGACGTAACCCTCAACCACTCGGAATATGCGAGTGCGCTGAACGTGGTTATCGATGGCAACACTTCCAAGGTAAACACCATCTGGCTGGAAGCGGGCGATTCCACCGTGCGCGTGGCGAAAAACCTGTCTGCCGGTGAACACACCATTCAGATCACCCGCAGCAACTCCAACTACGGCGTGATGACCATTCAGAGCGTGCGCTATCAGGGTGATCTTTCCACCCCCACCGTTAACCCGTTGCAGTTTGAGTTCCTCGGCGATTCCATCACCGCGGCAGGCGGCGAGAGCGGCAACCCCGAAGGCGGTTCGACCGATAACCTTGCCAAGAGCAAGGCGCACAACACCTTCTACGGTTATGCGGCGCAGACCTCCCGTGCGTTTGGCGCGGACACGACCATTGTCGCCAGAAGCGGACAGACCACTGCGCAGGTGCGTAAGTTGTTCAACGATGCGGCGTGGGATCACGCGGCAAATCAGAAAGATTTGGTGGTCATCAATCTGGGCACCAATGATTTCGGATATGCGAACAAACCCGATCCCGATGACATCGACGGCTATGCCGACACCTGCCGTGCATTGCTGGCTGACGTGCGTGCGGCATACCCCGATGCGTACATCATCTGGGGTTACGGTATGATGTTCGACAAGGGCGTTGACCAGTTGCAGACCATCGTGGAGACGTATGCCGCGGAAACGGGCGACGAGAAGATCCTGTTCTGCGATTTCTCCTCGGTCAAGAACAACGACGGCAGCGGCTCTCATCCCGACCAGAGCGGTCAGGATGCGGCAGCACAGTTGCTCACCGCGTTCGTGAGAGAACATTGCGCGTTTTAATGAAATGACATAAAAAGAACCGATACATCTTTGGATGTATCGGTTCTTTTTTTAGTGTGAAAACAACAAGGTTTCGGGTCGGGTTCTTATTTGTCTTCCAATTCGATGTAAAATTCCACGGCGGTGTCGCCGTTGGGGGCGGTGCGGTTGAGCACGCCGTACGGCATACGGTGTGCTTTCATAATGGCGGCGACCACCGAAAGACCGATGCCCGAACCACCGTAAGCACGGGTGCGCGCTTTGTCTACTTTATAGAAACTGTCCCAGATCTTCGGCAGATCGGCATCGGGGATGTGCGCGCCCGTGTTGAGCACCGAGATGCGCACCCTGCCGTCTTTTGCGCGAGCGATATGTCCCTCGATGAGACCGCCCTCGTGGACGTAGTGGAATGCGTTAGTGAGGAAATTGGCGAGCACGTTTTCCATCAGGAAACTGTCCGCAAACACAAACGTGGGGGTGGGATGCGGTGCGATGAGGGTAACATCTTGCTCCGCAAATTGCAATTTCAACCGTTCCATCAGGTTGATGAGCAGTTCGGTAATATCAAAGCGTTCCACCGTCAACTGTTCGCTGCCCGATTCCAGTTGCATGAGCAAGGTCATACGGCGGATGAGTTCGGACATTTTCTGCGATTCATCCTCGATGACGGCGCAATACTCGTCGCGGTTGCCTGCGATATCCTCACGCAATCCCTCTGCATAGGTGGAAATGAGCGCGATGGGGGTTTTGAGTTCGTGGGATACGTTGCTGATAAAGGCGCGATGCGCCTCGTTTTGTTTGGTTTTTTGTTCCACGTCCGACTGCAACTGCAGATTGGCGTTTTTGAGGTCGGTGATGGTGCTCTCCAACGCCTTGGACATGGTATGAATACTGTGTCCGAGCGCGGACAACTCGTCTTGTCCGTTTTCGGGCGGCGGATCGCTGAAATCCAGTTTGGACACGTTTTCCGCTACTTTGGATAAACGGCGGATGGGCACGGTGATGCCGCGCGCCAACCCGACGGCAAGCAGAAGTGCCGCCAGCAATGCAACGCCGCCGCACAACAACAGAAAACGGTTGGAAATACGAGCGCTTTCTTTGATAGCGGCAACGGGAGTGAGCACCGAAATGTAACTGTCGTTGTCCAGTTTGCCGATCAGATTGATGATTTCCGGCGACTCTTGGGCAGGCGGCGTGCTGAACCTGTATTCACCGCGATCCAGCTTAGGGGAGGAGGGCAGAGAAAACACCTCGTGGTTCTGGGTGCTGTACAGAATACGCTGATTTTTCCACAAAATCACCGACAAATCGGTGTTGTCTTTCAGATCTTCCAACGTTTCTTCCAATTCCAGAGGGGAGGTGCACACCTCGTTGATCTGTTCAAACGTCTGTGCGATGTGATCGCGCTTTTCCTGTATGTAATAGGACTTGAGCACGAACGTGTTGAGCAGTAACAACACCACCAGCAACACCACGATGCAAGCGGCGAAACTGCCGAACAGTTTCCAGAAAATAGAGTGCGGATGAAACGTCCGCTTGTTTGTATTTGCTTTGCTCATCCCTTCACCTCGAACTTGTATCCGAGACCGCGGATGGTTTTGATGCACTCGCCGCCATCTCCCAGTTTGGCACGCAGTTTTTTGATGTGCGTGTCTACCGTGCGCGCGTCTCCGTAATAATCATACCGCCACACGTTGTCGAGGATCTTATCCCTCGACAGCGCAATGCCGGCGTTTTGCGTCAAGAAATACAGCAGTTCAAACTCGGTATAGGTCAGTTCGACCTTTTCACCTTTCACCCACACTTCGCGCCCGACCGTGTCGATGCGCAGATCGCTCGTGGGGGTGATGACCGCTTGTGCAGGGGTGGCTTGTCCGCGCCGCAGCACCGCTTCGATGCGTGCGTGCAGGATCTTCAGGCTGAACGGTTTGGCGATGTATTCGTCAGCGCCCAGCGAAAATCCTTGCAGTTCATCCTCTTCCTCGCCTTTAGCGGTGAGCATAATGATAGGAACACGCGAGCTTTGCCGTATGGCACAGCAGGCCTCAAAACCGTCCATTTGCGGCATCATAACGTCCATCAAAATGAGATCGACGGGGGTGCTTTGGAACAGCCGCACCGCTTCGGCGCCGTTTGCCGCCTCCACCGTTTTAAAGCCTTTGATGGCGAGATAATCGGCAATGACACGCCGCATACGGATCTCATCGTCCGCGATGAGAATGGTTTTTTGCACGTTTTCCATACTTTTTATCCGCCTTTCTGATGCTTTCGTACTGAAAAGGAGCATACTACTATATACAGTATACCATATTTGTGAAAAAAGTGTGTTTTATTTTTAAAAATCGGAGGGAATGGTATGATTTACGGCGATAAACGCAAGGTGGTACTCATCGGAACGGGTATGGTGGGCATGAGTTATGCGTATGCGCTGCTCAATCAAAACGCGTGCGATGAATTGGTGTTGGTGGACATTGATCGCAAGCGCGCAAACGGCGAAGCGATGGACCTCAATCACGGTTTGGCGTTTTCAGGTTCGCACATGCGTATTTACGCAGGGGATTACAAAGATTGCGCGGATGCGGACATCGTGGCGATCTGCGCAGGGGTGGCACAAAAGCCGGGCGAAACCCGTCTGGACCTGTTACGTCGCAACGAAGCGGTGTTTCGATCCATCGTAGAGCCGGTTACCGAATCGGGGTTTAACGGCATTTTTCTGATCGCCACCAATCCCGTGGATATTATGACCCGCATCACCTGCTCGCTGTCGGGATTCAATGCGCGCAGGGTGATCGGCACGGGCACGACACTGGACACCGCGCGCTTACGCTATCTGCTCGGCAGTCATTTCTCGGTGGATCCGCGCAACGTGCACGCATACGTCATCGGCGAGCACGGGGACAGCGAGTTCGTGCCGTGGTCGCAGGCAATGCTTGCCACCCGTCCCGTTCAGGAATATTGCGAGGACGGCGTTTGCGATATGGAACAGATGGCGGAGATGGAAAAAGAGGTGCGCGGCGCGGCGCAAAAGATCATCGAAGCCAAAAAAGCGACCTATTACGGCATCGGTATGGCGATGGTGCGTATCACCCGTGCGATTTTGGGCGATGAAAACAGCGTGCTGACCGTCAGCGCGATGCTGGATACAGCCGATTGCAAAGGCGTGTTCGCAGGGATGCCCTGCATTGTTAACCGTAACGGTGTCAGACGGGTGTTGCCGCTCAATCTGACCGATAACGAGCGCGCGCAACTGGAAAAATCCTGTAAAACCCTGCAGCAAGCGTATGACAGCTTGCGCGCAGAATGATGTTGTGTCAAAGCAGTGCCGACGGCACTGCTTTTTTGCAATCTTTTATGTATTTTATGTAAAAATCTGTTGATTTTCAGCAGGAAATTTGATAATATAAATGTAGATGTTTATATAAAGGAGAGGTATCAAAGTGCAACTGCTGGAAGAAAAGATCCGTCGCGAAGGCAAAGTATACGAAGGCGATGTTTTGAAAGTGGACTGCTTCCTCAACCATCAGATCGACGTGAAGTTCCTGTGCGAGATCGGCAAGGAGTTTCGCCGTTTGTTTGACGGTTGCGATATCACCAAGATCCTCACCATTGAAGCATCGGGCATCGGCATTGCCTGTATCGCGGCACAGTATTTTGACGTGCCCGTGGTATTTGCCAAAAAGACCATGAGTGTCAACATTGCGGGGGATGTATACACCGCACCCGTTACCTCGTTTACGCGCAAGAAAAATTACGACATCATTGTTTCCAAACAGTTTTTGAATCCGGAAGACAAGGTGCTTATCATCGATGATTTCCTGGCAGAAGGCAGCGCGCTGCTCGGACTCACCTCTTTGGTGAAAGATGCAGGGGCAGAGATCGTCGGTTGCGGTATCGTGATCGAAAAAGCGTTCCAGCCGGGCGGTGCGATGATCCGCGACAAAGGCATCCGTGTAGAATCGTTGGCGCGCATCGCGTCGATGGATGTCGAAGGCGGCATTGAATTTTGTTAATCAGCGGATGGATGTCCGCAAAAAATAAAAATTG
>JAZRQN010000133.1:0-18723 GCA_045649855.1 Acutalibacteraceae bacterium
ATTACCGCTTTTATGCTATAATAAACCTAGGGCGGTGATGGTGGTGTGATCTTGTTAGTTGCAGTTGTATTTTTGTGATTGAAAGGAAATTGCTTTATGAGAAATGTGAAAATAGGTTGGTCCGAAATAGATATTACCCCAGAAAAAAGAGCGTCGCTAATTGGGCAGTTTGCCGAAAGAATTTCTGATTACGTTGAAAAGCCGATTACAGCTACTGCCCTTGCAATAGAAGCGGATTATGATCAAATGGTAATGGTGTCCGTTGATGTAAATGGTATTTCATATAACGTGGTTGAGGCAGTTAGAGCCGAACTGTCTGGAAATTCATATGGTCTTGATCCTATGAAAACAATATATGCAGCTATACATACACATACAGCGCCTACATTTCCAAGGCCTAACTCAACGGCTAAACTGGGAATGTTTATGTCGTATCGTGCATTGCTTGAAAGAGAGTTGCCGGCAGATAAAAAGTATGTTGAACGATATATCGAAAAAAAAGACAAAGACGTAATTACGCCTGAAGAATATTTTGACTTCCTTGTTAAACAGTTGGCAAAGGTAACGGTTGATGCGTGGAATAACCGGAAAGAAGGTTCATATTCCAATGCTTTTGGTCGTGCTGCTGTTGGTATGTGTAGACGAGCAGTTTACAATGACGGTTCAGCTAAAATGTGGGGAGACACCCACAAAGCTGCTTTTGAAGAGCTGGAAGGCGGGAGTGATACAGGACTCGAGTTGCTATATATGTTTGACGATGATAAAAGGCTGACGGGTATTGTTGCAAACATTGCTTGCCCTGCACAGTGTGTTCAACATAGAAGTTTCATCTCACCGGACTATTGGGGTGAGGTTAAGGTGTTGATTCGTCAACGTTTTGGTGAAAATGTATATGTTCTTGGGCTATGTTCTATTGCCGGAGACCAATGTCCCGTGGACTTGATTCGTTGGGTTGAACCCGAAAGCGATTTAAACGATCCCAATATCATTCGTAACAATCCTCCTAAAAGAAAAGCAGATCCGTCCATGTTTGATATTTCAGGAATGAGAAAAACAGGCCGCCGTATTGCTCGTGAAATCATAGATTTATTTGAAGAGGGACTTGGGGAAGCGCAAAACGAAGCTGTTTTTGAACATCGCATTAATATTATGCAGCTTCCCGTGAGAAGAGTAACTCCGTTTGATGTTTCATCTGCAAAACGAAGCATCAAAGAATACATACAGAACAAAGACGGGGATATGGATTACAATGATGTTGGTAATTTAACAGGACCTTTGGGTGATCTGATGCGTAATGAAGTTCAGGAGCATATGGATACGCTTGATACCGAAGTTCATATAATACGTTTGGGCAGTATTGTATTTGCCACAAATCCGTTAGAACCTTTTATCAAATACGGTAATCAGATTAAAGCGCGTAGTAATGCAGAACAGACTTTTCTTGTGCAGCTTGCAAATGGGATCGAGGGTTATGTTCCAACCCAAAAAGCAGAACAGGGGGGTCATTACAGCGGCTTTGTTGCTAGCGGTATCATTGGTCACGTTGGAGGGGAACAATTAGTTAGAGAAACGGTTAAGAATATAAATGAATTGTTTAAGGAGAAAGTATGAAGATTATTGCGCATAGAGGAGGAAACTTAGGGAAAGAGAATTCCCTTGAAACTATGTTGTTGGCAGCAAATATGGGAGCAGATGCTGTTGAATGCGATATTAGAAAAACCAAAGATGGTGTATATGTTATTTATCATGATGAAAATTTGAGCCGCCTTGCAGGAACCGAAGCAACGGTGTCAAGTGTAACTTTAAAAGAAATGAGTGAGTTGCTTTTAAAAAACGATGAAAAAGTAATGACGTTTGAAGAACTCAAGAGGGGATATAAATCCAACACACCGATATTGCTACACATAAAATTGATGGAATGTGATGATGAATTTGCAGAATACATTGCAAATTCTCAGTTGCCGATTATCGCAGGTGTGATGTCAATTAATATGCTTAAATGCTTTTCTAAAGTATTGCCTAAAGAAAGAATGCTTGCTTTTGTGCCGAGACCTGAAGACGCAGAGGAGTTTTACAAAAACGGTGCAGGAATTATACGACTTTGGGAGCAGTGGTTAAAAAACATTACGCCGGATGATGTCAAGAAAAAATGTGAAGATGCCGAAGTATATATTATGGCTTGTAATGTGGATTCCGAACCATGGGAAAAAATGAAATTGGAGTCTATGGATGGAAGTTATGAAAGCCTTCAAAAGTGTTATGAGCTGGGTGCTGATGGAGTGCTTTTGAATAATATAGAGCTGGCATTTGACTGGCAAAAGCACAAAGGTTTGCATAAATAAAGCAAAACACTTGATTTTCTGTCTTTAATTTTATTTAGATAAAAAGAAAGGGAGCGATTTTGCGATAAATTATGCTCATAGAGGTGCAAGCAGATATACTTTAAACCGGCTTAAAGATATTAAGATCTTTGGCAACTTTACCAAGGGATTTTATGATAGAAATATCACGTTGCGCGGATTTTTAGAGAAATGAATGCCTGTGAACTTCCCGGATAGATTATATGAATATCTGCGTTTGTCTTTTCTTTTTCAACGAAATCCATCCTAACGAGTGGGTGAAATATTGCTTTGTAATGTGAAATCCTCACTTTGAGCGGGTGAAATTGCTGCGTCAGCACGATTTCATTAATCCCTTGCCCTTTTGCCGGTTTTGTGGTGCAATAGAGGTAAGGCGGTGATTGAATTGAAAGAGTTTCGGTAAATGCAAGCCGAATACATAGACAAGCATTATAATGAGCATAGATGTGTTTTAATTAAAAAATACCGCAACCTTTATGGTAAATATGTTTTTGTCATTGATGAGAATGATAAAAACTTAAAAATTTACATTGGCAAGTGTGTCTATGAAGATACCCAAATTGGTTCAAAACTGACCATTGGTGAAATGGATTGTAAACTCATTAATATCCGCCCAAGCATTTGCAAAAATAATGATATATAGTTAAGAACAAAGAAAATCCTCGGTTTTCACCCAGTTCTTTTTCGGACACGAATGACAACGCAAAGAAGGCACCCTTTTTAGGGTGCCTTCTTTGCGTTCGTACACTAAATGGACGCAGGCGAGGTTTTATAGGACTTTGCGTGGAAATTTTAGGAAGCACATCCGAGTTTTCTTCCACAACCTCTTGCAAAATCGGGGCTTTTGCGGTACAATGGAACAAATCAGAGGATGTGGGAGGGTTATATATGACGCACATTTCTATCGATAAACAGAACGTGGTCGGCAAGATGAAACCGATGCACGCGGTCGGACAGCCTCCGCTGTTGGGAACAAGCACGACAAAGTTCCACTATCTCACCGAAGCAAACATACCGTATTCCCGTTTGCACGATGTGGGTGGCTGGTTTGGCGGTAACATGTATGTGGATATTCCCAATATTTTCAGGAATTTTGATGCGGATGAAAACGATCCGGCATCGTATGAATTCGAATTTACCGATATTCTCATAAAAGGTCTGATGGATGCAGGTTGCGAACCCGTATATCGCTTGGGTGTTACCATTGAGAACTTCCACGAGATCAAAGCCTTCCGTATTTTCCCGCCTGCCGACATGGCAAAATGGGCGCGTATTTGCGAACATATCATTCGCCACTATAATGAGGGCTGGGCAAACGGTTTCCATTACAATATTCAGTATTGGGAAATCTGGAACGAGCCGGACGGACATCCCGAAGTGGAACAGAATGCGATGTGGAAAGGCACTCCTGAACAATACTTTGAGATGTACCGCATCACTTCCAAGCATTTGAGAGAATGCTTTGGCGATAGCATCAAAATCGGTGGCTACGCCTCCTGCGGCTTTTACAGAATCAAAGACGAGCAGGATGTAACAGGTGCAGCTTTTGGCATCACCTCGGAGCTGTCCGATTGGGATAAGCGCATTAACTATTTCATGAACTTTTTCTATCAGTTCGTGGATTTTGTCAAAACCGAAAAACTGCCGTTTGATTTCTTCTCGTGGCATAGTTATTCCAAGCCGGATGATAATATCAGAATGCAGAAGTTCTGTGAAAGCTACCTCGAAAAAGCAGGCTTCGGAGATGTGGAAATCCATTTGAACGAATGGAATACCAATCCCAACCTTGAAGAACGGGGCACTTCGATTGCGTGCGCTAATGCGGTGGCAAATATCTGCGGATTACAAAACACCAAAATGGCGATGATGTGTTTTTATGATGCCCGTATCGGCCCGACTGTTTACGGCTCTCTCTTCAATCCGCTGACCCATAAACCCCTTTGCGCATATTATGGCTTCCATGCGTTCGGCAAGTTGTACGCGTTGGGACAGCAGATTGCATGCACCTGCGACAACGACCGTGTGTTTACCACTGCCGCTACCAACGGCGAGCAATCGGCTTTGTTGCTGACCAATCTCGGCGAAGCTACGGATATTCAGTTGAATGTATCTGATTTCAAGGCGTATCTCATCGATGAGGATAATATCTACACCGAAATGGATATAAAAGACGGTTACATTCCCGTAGAACAGTATCAAACGGTATATATCGAACTGTAAGAAAAAGGCCCCCGACAGTGTCGGGGGCCTTTGTTTTGATATTAGTCCAGCGGCCAGATGGGACGGCGGCTGTGCGCCAACGGCAGCGCTGTAACTGACATCGGACTGAGAGCAGGTGCGTCCACTTCCAAAATCTGTTTGGCGATCTTTCCAAAGGAATGGCGGTAATGTGCGGTGGATTTGACCACCAATATTTTCATTTCTTCGGGTCTGATGCCGCAATGTCTGTACACTTCCAGATCCCAGGTTTGCGTGAGAATACTGGAAACGATGACCTGGACAGACCCGATGACCAACAGGGCGGTTTTGCCCAACTCGGTGGGCATACCTTGACCCATTTTATCTTGATTGATATAGTGCCCGTTTGTGATTGCTTTGACGTATGCTGTGCAGGTGAGTGGACCGCCCGTAACTTTTGGCGCAGTTTTGCCGCCCAGTTGCACCTCAATGGTGCTGCCAACTCCTGCTTGTTCCGCTTGCAACACGGTTTTAGGATCATAAATATAGGAGATCGCCGTATCGGTCGCACCTGCATCCAGCAAGGCTTTTAGCAATGCGGTGGAGTCGGCACTGGCGCCGGCACCGGGATTATCGGCAACGTCAGCGATGACCACGGGGTATTCGGTAGCGGTCATAGCACTTTCAATCGCTTGCTCGATGGTGAGGAAACGGCGTGTGAGACTGTCTCTTGCGGCGAACACCTTTTCGCCCATATCATCCGCCGCTGCTTGTGCAGTCGCCATATCACCGTTGGTGATGGAAATGATGGAAGCACCCTGGTCATAAATGTCGGAGGGGAAGAAACCGTGGCAGATGGTAACGTCGATGAAACCATCCTTTTCGCGATAGCTCTGCGCTTCGGTGAGAAGCGGAATGATCGGCGGATGGGAGGTCGGCACGTACGGGAAGATCATATCCAGTTTGCGCCACGCCATTGTGGGTTTTAAACCTTCCAGCAGAACGCCTTTCATACACTCTGCGGCACGCACGCCCGTTTCATACAGATCGGTGTGCGGATAATAGTCGTATGCGAACATAGCGGTGGCGGTGTCCATCATTTTCTGCGTAACGTTGGCGTGTAGATCCATGGAAATGATGATCGGCACATCAGGACCCACTTGATTTCGAATGAGCTCGAGCAACTCACCTTCACCGTCTTCAAACTGTTCGGTTACCATAGCACCGTGCAAAGCCAGCAACACGCCGTCAACAGAGGGGGCCTCCTCGATTGCACGCAAAATGGCGTTTTTCACCTCGTCAAACACCTCTTGTGCCACAACAGGACCGGGGGAGGCGTTTGCCGCTACCGCAGGAATGACATGTACCTCACTGAGAGGGTCGAGTGTATCAAAAAAGCCGGTGATTTCGCTTTTCGCACCGCGGAAATAGTTACGGATGGTTTCCTCGTCGAAGAAATACCGTCTGGCTTTGAATTGTGCGAGACCGGATACGCCGGGGGCATAGCGATTGGTTTCTTGCTTGAAAAGACCTACGATAACGTTTTTCATGTACGTTCTTCCTTTCGGATGTCTATTGACCGGAATGCTTCACTATCGGTCGGGTCGGCGAAAAATGTCAGTGTTTCTCCCGTCGCAGGGTGGGGAAAAGAGAGGGTGTGCGCCCACAACCCCAGACACGGCGCGGTATCGCCACCGTATCGTCTGTCTCCGACCAGTGGATAGCCGCGGCTTGCAAATTGTACGCGAATTTGATGTGTTCTGCCGGTGATCAGGGTAACTTTCATCAGCGATACACCGTCATCACTACTCAGTTTTTCATACTGTAAGACAGCCTCTTTAACGCCTTTGCGTTGTCTGGTTACCACGAAGGACTTGTTGCGCTTTTGGTCGCGGAATAACAGGTCGCGCATCTCGCCGTTTTCATCGGGGAACTCGCCTTTTACAATGGCGAGATACGTTTTTTGCAGCCGACGATTTGCAACGTCATCACATAGTTTGGCGGCGGCTTTGGCGGTTTTGGCATAGACCATTACGCCGCCCGTTTCCTTGTCCAAACGGTGAACAGGGTGGATGTCGCAACCAAGCTGTGCGGACAACTGTGCAATCATATCTTTGCCGTCGTGGGAACTTTGCGAAACGATTCCGTGCGGTTTAACACACACAACGATGTCCCGATCTTCAAACAAAATGTGCATACCCGTTATCTCCTTTCTTTTCAGTATAGCATATTTAAAAAGATGTTTCAGCCAAAAACGCCCTCATCCTTTTTGGGGAGAGGGCGTTTTATGTTGTGAGATTTATGCGTTAGCCGCGCTTGCCGCTTCGATTTCTGCGCGGTGTTTTGCCGCTACTTTGATGACGAACAACATGGTTACCATCGTAATCAACATCACCGAAGCACCGAGAATGAAAGCAGGTACGTAACTGCCCGTCAGATCGAAGATCGCGTGCATGGTAGGACCGCCGAGCGCCATACCTGCCGTGTTGACAGATACGAACAGACCGAGCGTTTGGTTGAACGATTTATCGCCGAACAGATCGGCAGCGTAGATCGGCACCATAACCGTTTCAAGCGGCAGAGCCAGCGAGGACACGATGCCCCAGAAAAATGCGAGTGCTTTTCCAAAGGGGGAATCGGTCATCGGCGCTAAGGACAACATGGACAGCATTGCCGCAATCGAGCAGATGACCATGGTGAAACGCAAACCGCGCTTGTCGTACAACAGACCAGACAGGAACTTGAATGCCGCGAGTGCGATGGAGTGTGTGCTCAATACCAGCGCCACAAAACCGGTAGTATCACTGGTGAACACCTGCACTTTCATGTGGGTAGAGGCAACGTTGTTGATGCCTGCCAGCACGAAACCGGTGAAGAAGATGCACAGAATGGTAATGTAGAAGAACGGCATTTTGACCGCCTTGTCAAAGGCGATGCCTTCCCACGCCTGACCGCGTTTGCGCTTTTTCTTAGCAGGCGCATTGGCAACAGGAATGAGATCGTCGTGATCTTTGGGTTGATCTTTAAAGAAGAACAGGAAAATCAGGGTAACGGATGCCAGAATCACCGCGATGATGTAGTAGGCGGTTCTGTATCCGAACGGGTCGGTGGCACGGGAGCGGATGATGGCATCCACAATGCTTTGTGCCAAAGCACCGCCCAGACCGTTTGCCGCGAGGATAAAGCCCATAACGGTGCCGCGTTTTTCGGGACACCATTTGTTCACGACACTGCCCACCATGGTGGTACCCGTCCAGGAGAAGCCGATACCCAGCAGAATGCCGCCGAGATAGAACATATACACGTTGGTAGCCACGGCGTATACCAGAACGGCAGCAATCAAACTGACAAAACCTGCACATATCAGTTTTTTGGTTCCGAAACGAACAATTAAAAAACCAAAGAACAGGTTGACGACAGCGGTGGTGATGAAACGGAAACTGTCATTCAGCGAGAAAGCACTGCGGGACATACCCGAGTCTTCAAACGCTTCGATGATCGCAGGGGTGAAGATGGATTTGGTGGAACTGCAAAAACCAAGGCAGGTGAAAATCATCAAGAAACACAGTCCGACGATGATCCATTTGTACTCCGGTTGTTTGCGTGTTTTTGGATTGCTCATGTATATAAGACCTCTTTTCCACATATAGGATCATATTATACCATATATTTTTGATACGTGCAATACATAAAGGTTTACTTTTTCGACGACAAGTGCTATACTGAAAAAAATACAACCCCGGGGGTGCGCTATGTCGATTTTAAAGGAGTTTTTCGGGTTTGGCGGTTTTCAACGCGAGGCAGAAGGGTATTTTTCCTGGCAACACCTTACGTTTGTTACCGTATTGGTTGTTTGTATGACCATCCTTGCCGTTTGGCTGGGACGGCGCAATCGGATCAAGGCGTTTTCGGACAAATTGCGCGTGCTGATGATATCTGCCGTTGTGATCGATGCACTGGAAATATTCAAACTGGTGATCTTTTCGGCTCGTGAGCATAATCCTTGGGGTTGGGTAACCTCGTTGCCGTTGTTCTTGTGCAGTATCCAGTTGATTACCATTCCGTTGGCGGCATTTTCAAAAGGTCGTGTGCAGGAATCGGCGTTGGACTTTGTGAGCATTTTCGGTTTGCTCGGCGCTATTCTCGGCACCTATGCGGCAGGCAACATCTATTCGTGCTACCCCGTGCTGAGCTTTGACATTGTGGTATCGGGCGTAACGCACGTGCTCTCCGGTTTTTGCTCGTTGTATATTTTGATTTCCGGTTTGGCAAGCATGAAAAAGAAAAATATCGGTATCACCTTTGCTATTTTGCTGTTTTTCTGTGTGGCGGCGTATATTGCAAATATATTCCAAAACTGCAATTATATGTTTTTGCAACGCGGCGACGGTACACCATATGACATTGTATACAATCTGGTAGGCGGAAACGTCGTGCTGTATCCGCTGTCGGTAGTGGCACTGTTTTTGCTGTATATCGTGGCATATTACGGCGTGTTTTATTGGGCAACCAAGCGCGCTGCAAAAAAAGTATGTGCATAAACCAAAGACCCGAGGATTCCCTCGGGTCTTTTTTTGTTTCAAACGGTTGTGTTCAGCGACGGGAGTGTATTTCGATTTTGCTGTTACGGTATATCTTGACTATTTCGCAATTTCGAGGTACAATATATGGTATAATTATTTTCATTGGAAAGAACGGATGTAAAAACATGGCACAAAAGAAAGTTAGTTACGGCAACGAAAGTATTACATCACTCAAAGGCGCCGAGCGCGTACGTAAACGCCCGGCGGTTATCTTTGGTTCTGACGGCCTTGAGGGCTGTCAGCACGCGGTGTTTGAGATTTTGTCCAACTCCATCGACGAAGCGCGCGAAGGACACGGCGACCACATTGTAACCACCTGCTTTGCGGACGGTTCTATCGAGGTGCAGGACTTTGGCCGCGGTATCCCCGTTGACTGGAACCCGAAAGAGGAACGTTTCAACTGGGAACTCATCTTCTGTGAGATGTATGCAGGCGGTAAGTATAACACCAACGCCGCAGAGAACTATGAGTTTTCTCTCGGTTTGAACGGTCTTGGTGCTTGTGCGACACAGTATTCTTCGGAATATATGGACGTAGAAGTGCGCCGCGACGGTTTTAAATACACCTTGCACTTTGAAAAAGGCGAGAACGTCGGAGGTTTGCAGAAAGAACCGTACACCAAACGGGACACGGGCACTACGATTCGTTGGAAACCCGATTTAGAGGTGTTTACCGATATCAATATTCCCGTGGAATATTATCAGGACATTATGCGCCGTCAGGCGATCGTCAACAACAATCTGCGTTTCATTTTGAAAGTCCAGCAGGATAAAGGTTTTGATACGCAGGAATTCGTGTATGAAAACGGCATCGTGGATTATCTCGCTGAGGTGGCAGGTGCCGACACGTTGACGGGCGTGCAGTTCTGGACGGCGGAGCGGCAGGGACGCGACCGTGCGGACAAGCCGGATTACAAAGTGAAACTGAATGTCGCTATGTGCATTTCCAACAAAGTGGCGATGCAGGAATATTACCACAACTCCAGTTGGCTGGAGCACGGCGGATCGCCTGAAAAAGCGGTGCGTTCCGCATTTGTGTCGCAGGTGGATGCGTATCTGCGTCAGAATGGCAAATACCTGAAAAACGAGAGCAAGATCAGCTTTCAGGACGTGCAGGATTGTTTGATTCTGGTATCCTCTTCGTTCTCCACCCAAACTTCCTACGAAAACCAGACTAAAAAAGCCATCACCAACAAGTTCATCCAAGAGGCGATGACCGAATTCTTGCGGCATAACCTCGAGGTGTTCTTCCTTGAAAACAAAGCGGAAGCGGATAAGATGACCGAGCAGATCCTTATCAACAAACGCAGCCGCGAAAAAGCAGAAACCGCGCGTCTGAATTTGAAGAAGACGTTGCAATCCGGCAACGATCTCACTTCTCGCGTGGAAACCTTTGTGGATTGCCGCAGTCGCGACGTTTCCGAACGCGAACTGTTCATCGTGGAGGGTAAATCCGCTATGGGCGCTTGCGTGCAGGCACGCAACCCCGATTTCCAGGCGATTATTCCCGTGCGCGGTAAGATCCTCAACTGCTTGAAATCCGAATACTCCAAGATCTTCAAGAGTGAGATCATCACCGATTTGATCAAGGTGCTCGGTTGCGGCGTGGAAGTCAAAAACTCCAACAAGGAAATGGTAACATTCGATCTGAACTTGTTACGCTTTAACAAAGTGATTATCTGTACCGATGCTGACGTGGACGGTTTCCAGATTCGCACGCTGATTTTGACAATGTTGTATCGCCTGACCCCGACCCTCATCAACACGGGCCGCGTATTTATCGCGGAAACGCCGTTGTATGAGATCACCTGCAAGGATGATACCTATTTCGCCTACAACGACGCGGAGAAAGCGGACATTTTGGCGGAAATAGGGGATAAGAAATACACCATTCAGCGTTCCAAAGGTCTTGGTGAAAACGATCCCGAGATGATGTCGCTGACCACCATGAATCCTGCCACCAGACGTTTGGTGCGTGTGGAACCTGCGGAGGCAGAGGCAACCGCGCAGATGTTTGATATTCTGCTGGGCGATAACCTGAACGGACGAAAAGAGTATATCGCCGATCACGGTGCTGAATATCTCGATATGCTGGATCTCAGCTAAGATAGTTTGAATTCTTGAATTTGGAGGCAATTATGGCCAGAAAAGCAAAACCGTCTGCCAATACGGTAGATAAACTGCCTGAAAATGCACATATTACAGGCGCGGGCATCGTGGAATCGCAATCCATCACCGATACCCTGCGTGTCAACTATATGCCGTACGCAATGAGCGTGATTATGTCCCGTGCCATTCCCGAGATCGACGGTTTCAAACCGTCCCATCGTAAACTGCTGTATACGATGTATAAGATGAACCTCTTGAACGGCGCGCGTGTGAAATCCGCCAACATCGTGGGTGCGACCATGAAACTTAATCCCCACGGCGATGCGGCGATTTACGAAACGATGGTGCGCCTGTCCAAAGGCAACCAGTCGCTTTTGCATCCGTACGTCGATTCCAAGGGTAACTTTGGTCGCGCATATTCCAGTGATATGGAATACGCCGCTTCTCGTTACACCGAGGCGAAACTGGAACCGATTGCGGCAGAACTGTTTCACGACATTGATAAAGAAACGGTGGATTTCGTAGACAACTACGATGCCAGCACCAAAGAGCCGACTCTTTTGCCGGTAACCTTCCCGTCCATCTTGGTCAACAACAATATGGGCATTGCTGTCGGTATGGCGAGCAATATCTGTTCGTTCAACCTGTCCGAAGTGTGCGATACCACCATTGCGTTGATGAAAGATCCCGACCACGCGGTGGCGGATACCTTGCAGGCCCCCGACTTCCCTGGCGGCGGTCAGGTGCTCTATAACCGCGAGGATATGGAGAAAATTTACGAAACCGGTCGCGGTTCTGTCAAAGTGCGTGCGGTGTATAGCTACGACAAATCCCAGAACTGTATCGACATCACCGAAATTCCGTATACCACTACCGTTGAAGCCATCATTTCGAAGATGGTGGAACTGGTCAAGACGGGTAAGGTACGCGAGATTTCGGACGTGCGTAACGAAATCGGTCTGCAAGGCCTCAAAATCACCATTGACTTGAAACGTGGCACCGACCCTGATAAACTGATGAACCGCTTGTTCGCGCTGACACCACTTGAGGACAGTTTTGCGTGCAACTTCAACGTGCTCATCGGCGGTGTGCCGCAGGTGTTGGGCGTGAAACCCATTCTGGAAGAGTGGATCGCATTCCGTATGGAATGTGTCCGCCGTCGTACGTTCTTCGATCTTGCCAAAGCGAAGGATAAACTGCACCTGCTCAAAGGTTTGTCCAAGATTCTGCTGGATATTGATAAAGCGATCGAGATCGTCCGCAACACCGAAGAGGAAGCGGAAGTCATTCCCAACTTGATGATCGGTTTTGGCATCGATAAAATCCAGGCGGAGTACGTGGCGGAAATCAAACTGCGCCATTTGAACCGTGAATACATCTTGAAACGCACCGCTGAGATGGAAGACCTCGAAAAAGCGATTGCGGAGATGGAAGATATTTTGGCGCACGCATACAAAGTGCGTCGCATCATCATCAAGGAACTCGAAGAGATTTCCAAGAAATACGGTGGACCGCGCAAATCGCCGCTGTTGTATATGAGCGAAATTCAGCAGGCGGCGGAAGAAGAGGAAGAAGAGGTGCCGGATTATCCTTGCACGCTGTTCTTCACCCGTGAAGGTTACTTTAAAAAGATTACCCCTGCTTCTTTGCGTATGAGCAGTGAGCACAAACTCAAAGAGGGGGATGAAATCATTTCTACGGTGGAAACCACCAACCGTATGAACTTGCTGTTCTTCTCGGACAAATCATCGGTTTACAAAGCAAAAGCCGCCGAGTTTGGGGATACCAAGGCAAGCGCTATGGGCGATTTCGTGGCTTCCAAACTGAAGTTTGACGCGGGCGAAAATGCCAGATATATGGCTGTTACTGCGGATTACAAAGGCTTTATGCTGTTCTGCTTTGAGAACGGAAAGATCGCCAAGGTGGAATTATCCGCGTATATGACCAAGAACAATCGTCGCAAACTGATCGGCGCATACAGCGATAAAAACCCCGTTGTGGCAATGATTCACATGGAAGAGGACGGCGAAGTATTGCTGAGTGCTACTTCCGGACGCCGTTTGCTGGTGCATACAGGCGCTATCCAGATGAAGACCACCCGTTCTACCATCGGTGTGCAGGCGATGACCTTAAAAGGCAAGCATACGTTGCAGGGCGCTGAAGTGTATACCGCAGGCAGTCTCAACAAAGAAAATCGTTACCGTACCAAAAACCTGCCTGCCGCAGGTGCGATGCCGCTGGCAGAGGACTTCGGTGAGCAACTCACGTTGGAGTAAAAAAAGAAAAGCCGCTGTCGGACGCTGTCAGCGTTCGATAACGACTTTCCCGACAGCGGCTACGCAAACGCAATGTATCCGTTGTCGCAGTTAGAATATGCGGTTTTCAAAAAAATATGCGGATGTGTAAAAATTTTCATTGCTTTTTTGATAACATCGTGTTATAATGATTTGCAATTATGATGATAGTTTCCTAATGGAGGTAATCAATATGAATCCGAGTACAGTCACTAACGCAGCCAATATGGTACAGCCGATGTCCGTTTTGGAATTGATCGCAGGTATCGTTCTTATCATCCTGTCCATCGTCGTCATCCTCATCGTTATGATGCAGGAAGGTCGCGATTCCGGTATGGGCGTTATCAACGGCAGCGATTCTTTCCAGGATAAAGGCAGAGCGCGCACGCTCAATGCGTTCCTCGCCAAATGGACCAAATGGATCGCAATTGTGTTCTTTGTGTTGATCCTGGCGACGATGCTGATCTGCAATCTGTAAGAAACGTAAAAGCCCCCGAACGATTTCGTTCGGGGGCTTTTCTTTTGCGCTTGATTGGAAACAGCATATTTGTCCCACACTCTCCATATACTGGGAAAAAGGAGAGATGCTGATGGGAACTTCGTTCAAAAACCTCATACTCAGACCGCAAGTAGCGGAACATCCGTTGCTTGAATCCATTCGGGATATTTCTTGTCGTATGCAAGCATTGGAAAGCCAATTTTCCATCCAAAGTGATGACGATTTGATCGAGGCGTGTATTTATGAAATGGAAGCGTTGCGCGCACAATATCGTTTCCTGTTGCGCAGAGCACGAGAAGCAGGGATAACAGGGGTATCGGCAGTTCCTCTGTGGGGGGAATAGTATGAGCGTGTGGTTGTCGATCCTTGTGTGGGCGGTTGTCGGTACGGCGTTGCTGGCGGTGTTGATTGCGGTCGTGTTAACGGGTAAACCGATACGGCATTTGCTCATATCGTTTGTGCAAGGTGTGTGTGCGATCGCTGCTGTGGATATGGTAGGCGTTTTTACGGGCGTATCGTTGGGGTTTGGATGGTTTACCTTGCTGGGAAGTGCTGCCTTTGGTGTACCCGGTGTAACGGGAATGTTGCTGTTGCGGATGCTGGCGCTTTGAGGGAGTTTTGCTTGCGCTTATATCTGTGATGTGGTATACTAAACGTTGAAAGAAGGTTGAAACAATGCAACTGCCGAATACACAAACGCTCACCGCTCACAACGTGGATGGTGTGGTATATTATTCGTTTCCGAAAATGGACGCCTATCCGTTCTTGAAAACGGGTATGTCCACCCGTTTGGGCGGTGTCAGCAAAGGTATATATGCATCTATGAATTTGAGTTACACGCGCGGCGATGATACGGCGTGTGTGGACGAGAATTTTGCCCGTATATGCGGTGCTATGGGAGTGCCTGCCGACGGTGTGGTCATCTCTGCACAGGAACATCACGTGCATATCCGAAACGTTACCGCCGCTGACTGTGGCAAGGGGAAAACCTTGCCGGGATTTCAGGATGTGGATGGATTGATCACCGATGAACCGGGCGTGATATTGTGTACACAGTACGCGGACTGCGTGCCGCTTTTGTTTGCAGATCCTACAAAACGGGTGGTCGCCGCTTCGCATGCAGGTTGGCGCGGTACGGTGGAGGAGATCGGTCGCTTGACTGTGGAGAGAATGTGCAGTGATTATGGCTGTGATCCTGCGGATATTTTAGCGGCGATTGCCCCCTCTATCGGCAGATGCTGTTTTGAGGTGGACACGCCCGTGTTTGAAGCGTTCTCTAAAATGTCTGTGTTTGATGAAGCCTGCTTTACGGATGATGGCGCGGGGAAATTTCACCTCGATTTGTGGGAAATCAACCGCCGCGTGCTGTTGTCTGCCGGTGTAAAGGCTGAAAACATTACAGTTACAGACCTGTGTACGCGATGCCATCCCGACCTGTTTTGGTCGCATCGGCAGACGGGGCCCGATCGTGGCAGTCTTGCTGCGTTTATCGGTATGATAAAATGATAGAAATGTCGTGAAAAAGTGGTGTATGATATGTATCCTTTGTTGTTAAAAGCGCCCATTAAGGATCATTTGTGGGGCGGCACGAAACTGAAAACGGATTTTGGCATGCAATCGTCGTGCGAAATTGCTGCTGAGGCGTGGATGTTATCCGCACATAAAGACGGTATGAACACGGTGCTGAACGGGGAATATGTCGGTAAGACCATTTGTGAAGTTTTGGAGATGTGGGGAGCGCCTGCTCTCGGAAAGAGTGCGCAGCGGTTTTCCTATTTTCCGATACTCATCAAACTGATTGATGCTAATCAGAAATTATCCGTTCAGGTGCATCCGAATAACGACTACGCTTTATCCGTCGAGGGAGAATACGGTAAAACGGAGATGTGGTACGTTGTGGATTGCGAAGAGGGTGCAACGCTGATCTACGGATTTACACAGTCGCTTTCCAAGCAAGAGTTTCAAGCGCGTATTGAGAACAACACGCTGACAGAGGTTTGCAATGTGGTACCCGTACATAAAGGAGATGTGTTTTTTATCCCTGCAGGCACGGTGCACGCGATCGGCGAAGGTATTCTCATTGCCGAAGTACAGCAAAATTCAAACACGACCTATCGTGTGTCTGATTATGGCAGAGTGGGTGCGGACGGCAAACCGCGTGAACTGCACGTGGAGAAAGCGTTGGAGGTTACAAACTGCGAAATACCTGCGATGCCGTACGGCAATATCGGCGGAATTACCGTTTTGGGCAAGAACACCGTTCGTCAATTGGCGAAATGTGATGAGTTTTCCGCACAGTTGCTCATGTTACGTGAGCGGATGGATATGTGTTTGCCCGACAGTTTCCAATCGTTGGTGATACTGGACGGCGATGCGACACTTCGCTGGGCTGACGGAGAATTGTGTATCCGAAAAGGGGACAGCGTATTCGTCCCTGCGGGTTTGAAAATCGAACTTTGCGGCAATGCGGACATTCTGTGTAGCCACGTATAATAAAAAGCCAAACCGATTGTTCGGTTTGGCTTTTTTGTTTGGTGTTTACAAGAACGGAGAAAACGGTTTTATAGGCCCTTCGATATCAAACGTGGTATCTGTCAGATGCAGACCGCGGACGTTGGTACAACCCATAATAAAGAACATGCGTGCAGGCAGATCGGTGGTGTTGCGGGTGTATCTGACCAACTTGCCGTCTTCGTACACGGGATCGCAAAACGCTTCTCCGCGACAATCGATAGTACCCATACCCAACAAAGATGCGTTTTCGATATATCCAAAGTAAATCAAGCATTTAGCCGAAGCGCGCGGTGCGGCTTTGACATTCCACTCTTTGCAGGCAAAATCGGGATAGTCTGCGCCGTTTTCGGAGGCAACCAGTGCGGCATTTGCTTCAATATACAACTCGACGTTGGATCGCATAAAGATGGTACCGCTGACATAGCGACCATCGGACAGAATCACCCTGCCGCCGTGCGCGGCAGCACACTGATCGATCGCCGCTTGGATGGCTTGCGTATTCAACGAGGCACCATCGCCGACAGCGCCAAAGTCTCTGACGTCAAACACTTTCATACGTTCTCACTCCTCACAGCTGTTCGCAGAATGCGATGAATTTCGGTGTCCACCATTCTTTGTATCCTTCTAACGTAGGATGTACGACGTCGCGCATATACACCTGATATTGTTCTTCGCTGATGTTGCGCATCTCTTGATCGTTGTACAGATCCAGGATATGGAATTCGTACTCATCCTGCAAGCGATACAAAAAATTGATCATCTCGACGTAGCGTTCGTTTTCGAAATATGTCCCCGTGTAAAACACGATGGGACACGAGAAGGTGTCCTTGACATACTGCAGTACGAAGCGAATCGCATCTTCCGTATCGGAGAGATTGGGATTTTTCTTGGGGGAAGCATCGTTTGTGGATAGCTGGCAAATAAACAGATCTACCGTTTGCGATGTATCCACCTTTTTCAGTCTGGCGACATACGAATCGTCGTTGATGTCGGCAAGCGTAGTGCCCGACACCGCTTCTTTGATGCAATGTATGCCGCATACATCCACCATCAGTTCGGCGAAAGAAACACCACCGGAAGCGCACCGTATGTTACCGATGATCCGAGGAATAATACCGTTTTATTCTGTAAATTCAAAAAATCACCTTCGTTTATCCACGCATCGTTGTGGTCGATATCGATTGTTCCGCACTCATTCATTTAACGTGCGGAACAAATCTTCTCGTCCCACAAACGCCAACAACCGCAAGATCTCGTCATAGTTTTTCTCCATACCCTCTTTTGATGGTTCACTTCTTGGCGGTTTTGTCCTTTTGTGAAAACGGACTTGTGAGGTTTCACAAGTCCGTTTTTTTGAAGAAGTTATACATTCATCGTGTGCTGGTAGATGGGCTTTTGTCCGTTACGGAACAGCAGAGAATAACTGTGATGACGGCCGTTATCAGAGTGGAGAATCAACTGTATTTCGTTGGTTTCTGCTGCCATCGGCAGTTCGAAGTTGACGGCAGGGCCGCGTTTGTTTTTGTTCGGCGCGACATCGCCAACCTGCCATTCCAGCAAGAAGTTTTCTTCTGCACCGACTTTGATGCTGACACGGACAGTATCGGACACGGTATCAGGGCTGTCGTTGAGATACCACAGCTCTGCGGTGAAGTTTTGTCCGCCGTTCCAATCAAAACGCGGAATGCGTGCGCAGGGGAAGGCAGGACGCAGAGATGCTTGCACGGCATAATAAGCCGGCTTCGGCTTGGAGGGATAGGACAGCAGGTTGTTGTTGGCTGCGCTCAACCACGGCTCGTTATAGCACCAGTTGATTGCCATCGAACAATGCGCCCATTGACGTCTGGCCTCTTCGAAGATTGCTTTATAGCCTGCGCTCTGCAACCAGTTGGAATGGAAGACTCGCTCTTCCAGGGAAGAGTCTGCGCCGAAGTATTTGTCCAGTATGTTATTGCAAACGTGCGTTTCGGGCAACCAGGCGCGGAAACCGTGATGCAAAAACCAAGAGGGGGTATCTTTGATGGGGAACAGTTCCTCGGCAGGGATGATGGTTTTCAAATCTTCAGCCGCTGTAATCGATTGTACGCCGAATTCGGTGTAGGCGGTATTATGACGCTGAATGAATTTCTGCAGCACGTCTTCTCCTTCAAACGTATCGAAGAAGGTGTAGCCGCCGTGCGCCATGCC
>JAZRQN010000134.1:0-16111 GCA_045649855.1 Acutalibacteraceae bacterium
GGGTACTCAGATCACCACACTGGAACTGCCGGTGCAAAAAACCACGTCTGCGGTGTTGGCGTTTGAACATGACTATGCGACCAGACATCCCGAAACGGCGTGTATCCATTGCGGTCGTTGCATTCGCTCCTGTCCTGCAGGGTTGTTGCCGCAGATTATGGTGCGTATAGCGCGCAAGGGTGATATAGAAGAATTTGAACGAATCGGCGGTATGGAATGTGTATCCTGCGGCAGTTGCTCGTATGTGTGCCCTGCGCGTATCCGTCTGACTCAACAATTTGTACAAGCTAAGACAGCGGTTGCCAATGAACGTCGCCGCAGAAAGGAGGAGAAAAAATGAGTGAATTACGTCATGTGTCCTTTTCTCCTCATATCCATTCGTCCTTTGGCTCGGATGACTTGATGCGCGATGTTGCCATTGCGTTGTTGCCTGCCGCCGTGTTCGGCGTGTGGAACTTTGGTCTGCAGGCGTTGATCGTCATCGCAGTTTGTGTGTCCACCTGTGTGTTCACCGAACTGATCTATGAGCTGTTGATGAAACGCCCTGTTACCATCGGAGACTGCAGTGCGTTGGTAACGGGTCTGTTGCTGGCGTACAACCTGCCTGTCAGCATTCCGCTTTGGATTGCGGTGTTGGGCAGTGTGTTCGCGATTTTGGTGGTCAAACAACTGTTTGGCGGCCTTGGTCAAAACATTGTGAACCCTGCTTTGGCGGCGCGCTGCTTCTTGCTGGTATCTTTCACAGAGCAGATGAATGCGTTCACCCCCGGTGTGGACGGTGTTTCCGGTGCCACGCCGCTCGCTGCTGTAAAAGCAGGTGAAACGGTCGATTTGTTGTCGGTCGTTCTTGGTACGCATGCAGGCTGTATCGGCGAGGTGTCCACGTTGGCGTTGTTGGCAGGCGGCTTGTATATGCTGGTCCGCCGTGTGATCAGACCGCGTATCCCGTTGGTGTACATCGCTTCGTTTGCATTGAGCGTGATCGTGATTTCCTTGCTCGGCGGCAATGGCATTCCGACTTGGCAGTATATGACCGTGCAGTTGTGTGGCGGCGGCTTAATGCTCGGTGCGTTCTTTATGGCGACCGATTACGTTACCAGTCCTATCACCAAAGGCGGACAGTGGATTTTCGCAATTTTACTCGGTGTACTGACCGCGTTGTTCCGTTTGGTCGGTTCGACCGCAGAGGGTGTATCGTATGCGATTTTGTTCTGCAACCTGCTGGTTCCGCTGATTGAAAAAATGACCATGCCGAAACCTTTCGCATTACAAAAGGAGGGTAAAGCATGAAAAAGATTATAAAAGATGCATTTGCGTTGTTTTTGATAACGTTGGTGGCAGGTGCTATGCTGGCTGGCGTGTATGCGATCACCAAAGAGCCGATCGCCAAAGCGGAAATGGAAAAACGCAGTGCCGCATACAGTGCTGTGTTTGCCAACGCAGAATTTTATGAAGACGCCGAATTGAAGGCGGCTGTTAAAACCGCCAAAGAGGAATTGGCAAATGCAGGTTTCTCCGGCGTGGAATTGAAAGATGCTTTGTATGTAAAAGGAACCGCTGACCAACCGAATGGCTGTGTATTGACTGTTTCGGGTAACGGTTACGGCGGTGCCATTCAAATTGCAATGGGTGTGGATGCCAATGGTAAGATCACCGGCATTTCCATCCTGTCTCACGCTGAAACACCCGGCTTTGGTGCGAAGTGTGTAGAACCCGCGTTTTACGGCCAGTTTGCAGGCAAACCTGCAACCGAACTGACTGCTGTGAAAGACGGTGTCAAGGACGTTGCACAGATTGATGCTATCGGTGGTGCTACCATCACTTCGGACGCTGTTGTCAACGCCGTGAATGCAGGCACTTGGTTTGTGAACCATTTGACGCAGTTAGGAGGGGATGCTTGATGAAAATTTGTTTGGAACGGTTGTATAACGGTATCATCAAAGAAAATCCCACCTTTGTACTGATGCTTGGTCTGTGTCCCACGTTGGCAGTAACATCTGCCGCGCTCAACGGTTTGGGTATGGGCTTGTCCACAACGGTAGTGTTGATGCTTTCCAACTTAATCATTTCTATGCTTCGCAACGTGATTCCCGACCGTGTGCGTATGCCTGCGTACATCGTGGTTGTTGCCTCGTTTGTTACGATGGTACAGTTGCTGATGCAGGCGTATGTCGGCAGTTTGTATGAAACGCTCGGCATTTATATTCCGCTGATCGTTGTGAACTGCATCATTTTGGGTCGTGCGGAAGCGTATGCTTCGCAAAACAAACCGTTGCCGTCTTTGTTTGACGGTATCGGTATGGGCCTTGGTTTCACAATGGCACTCACCTTGCTTGGTGCGGTTCGTGAATTCCTCGGCTCGGGCAGTATTTTCGGATTTCAGATTGCCTTTATGGAAAACTATACTGTGCCGATCATGGTGATGGCACCGGGTGCGTTTTTGGTATTGGCACTCTTGACCGCCATTCAGAATAAACTGAAAGCACCGTCTGCAACCAATGGCAAAAACAAACAGGAAGGTTGCGGCGGTCATTGTGCGGGTTGTACTTTGTGTGATGCAGGGAAGGAGGATGCGCAATGAGTGATAACCTCTTTCTGGTCCTGCTGACAACAGCACTTGTGAATAACGTGGTGCTCAGTCAGTTCTTGGGTCTGTGTCCGTTCGTCGGCGTCTCTAAAAACGTGAAGACTGCCGCAGGTATGGGCTTGGCGGTTGTGTGCGTGATTACGTTGTCGTCCGCCCTGACCTCGCTGATTTACAACTATATTCTGTTGCCGCTCGAGTTGCAATATCTGCAGACAATCGTGTTCATTCTGGTCATTGCTTCTTTGGTACAGCTGGTAGAAATGGTGCTCAAAAAATATAGTGCAGGTCTGTATCGGGCATTAGGCGTGTACCTGCCGCTGATCACCACCAACTGTGCGGTGCTCGGCGCGGCGCTTACCAACGTGCAAAACGAGTATTCTTTGCTCACCAGCGTTGTGAGCGGTTTTGGTACGGCGCTGGGCTTTACGATCGCCATTGTGATTATGGCAGGTGTGCGTGAGAAAATCGAAGACAGCGACATTCCCGAAAGTTTCAAAGGCACGCCGATCGTATTGTTGACCGCTTGCTTGATGTCGCTTGCGTTCTTCGGCTTCAAGTCGTTGCTGTAAGGAGGTGCCGAGATGAATTGGATGGAAATTTTGATTGCGACCGGTGTTGTTGCCGGTGTCGGCATCACCCTCGGCATCCTGCTGGGTGTAGCAGGTAAGTTCCTGTTAGTGGAGGCTGACGAAAAAGAATTGGCAGTGCGTGCGTGTCTGCCCGGTGTGAACTGCGGTGCTTGCGGATATACCGGTTGTGATGCATACGCAAAAGCCGTTGTCGAAGAGGATGCACCGATTAACCGTTGTACTGTCGCCGGCAATGAAGGCGCACAGAAGATCGGTGATATTATGGGTAAAGTCGCAGAGGAAATCGAACCGTACACTGCAGTGGTGTGTTGTTCGGGCAGCTGTGAACACACGAATGCCAAGTACATTTACGACGGTATTCCCACCTGTGAAGCGGCAGTACTTGCCCCCGGCGGCGGACAACAGGCGTGCAGTTTTGCTTGCCTTGGCTTTGGTTCTTGTGCGAAAGTGTGTTCTCAGAACGCGATTTCCATTGTGAACGGCGTGGCAGTCGTGGATGAAACGCTTTGCCACGGTTGCGGACAGTGTGTAAAAGCGTGTCCGAAAAACCTCATTATCATCCGCGAAGCGTTGCGTCCGTATACCGTGCGTTGTTCTTCGCATGATAAAGGCAAAGAGGTCAAAGCAGTATGTGATACGGGTTGTATCGGTTGCGGCATTTGTGCCAAAAACTGCCCTGCCGAAGCGATTACCGTAGAGGGTAATCTGGCTCGTATCAACTACGAAAAATGTGTTGATTGCGGTGCTTGCGCCGAAAAATGTCCCGTCAAAATTATTTATTAAGAGGAGAGAAAAGAGATGAAAAAGGTATTTGCAGTAGTTCTGGTTCTGGCAATGTTGGCAACTCTGATCGCTTGCGGCAAAAAAGAAGAAACTGCCGACGGTGCGACCAAATTCGGTATGGCAGTTGTAACTTCCGCTTCCACCGAAGAAGCAAAAGCAACCCTGGGCGCTGTGGCGGCTGTGGTGTTGACCGATGCAAACGGCAAAATCCTCGCTTGCGCGCTGGATGAGATCGCTGTTGAACCCACTATTGAAAATGGTGCGGTGAAAGAACTCGGCGAAGTGAAAACCAAGTATGAACAGGGCGACAACTATAACATGGTGGCGTACGGCCAGGCGAAAGCTGAATGGTATAAACAGGTTGACGCTTTCTGCGCTTACGTTGTGGGTAAAACCGCTGATGAAGTTGCGGCGATCGCTCTTGAGGGCGGCAAAGCGACCGATGCGGATCTGACCGCAGGTTGTACCATCGTGGTTGCTAACTTTGTGAAAGCGGTTTCCGATGCGGCGAAAGCGGCTGTTGACAGCCAGGCTGCAGCGGACGACAAACTGAGCGTGGCGCTCACCGCTTCTGCAAACGAAGGTGAATACACCGTCGAAATCGCCGGTGTCGCTGTGGATGCAAACGGTAAATTGACCGATTGCCGCATCGATGAACTGGCTCAGAAATTTGAAGTTGCAGACGGCAAATTTGCGGCTGTAACCGATGCTGCTCCCAAGACCAAAGCGCAGTTGGGCGATGCCTACAACATGGTTGCTTACGGTCAGGCGAAAGCCGAATGGTACCAGCAGGTAGACTCTCTGGCGAAATACCTCGTCGGCAAAACTGCTGATGAAGTTGTGGGTGTGAAAACCGAAGGCGGTAAAGGTACCGATGCGGACCTGACTGCAGGTTGCACCATCGTCATCAGCGGTATGCTGCAGAATGTGAACAAAGCGATGAAATAAGATTGTCTGCTGATTGAAAGGAGGAAAGCGTTTGAAACGGGTACTCGTTATACTGTGCGTCTGTTTGATGCTTTTCTCCTTGGTCGGCTGCAGGGAGAGCGCACAGCGATTTCAGTATACCTATCTGGATACCTTTGATACGGTAACAACACTGGTATTGTATGCGCCTTCTCAAGCGGTCGCAGACACGCAGGCTGCCGCGATTCATGAGCGGTTGCTGGAGCTGCATCGTAAGTTTACAATTTATGAATCCGATTCCGATATTGTCAATCTGCAGGCTGTTAATCTCCGACACGGGGAGGCTGTGCAGGTGGATGATGACTTGTTCGCCTTGCTGACCTTCGGAAAAGATGCATACGATCTGACCGACGGCAAGGTGAATATGGCACTCGGCAGTGTGTTGAAACTGTGGCACGAGGCGCGTGAAAGGGCGTGGGACAACCCTGACACAGCCTCGGTGCCATTAGAATCTGCATTGATCGATGCTGCAAAGCATATTCGTATTGACAGTGTACAACTGAACGCCGATGCGCAAACGGTGTGTTTGACCGATGAGCAGACAACGCTCGATGTAGGCGCCTTTGCAAAAGGGTATGCCGTTCAGCGCGTGGCGGATTACGCAAGAGAACTTGGTGTTACCTCTGCACTGATCAGTGTGGGCGGTAACGTGGTCGCTGTAGGCGACAAAAACGGCACACCTTTTACCATTGGTATTGAAGATCCCAAGCAGACGGACAGCCATTTGCTGACCGTGGACATCAAAGACCGCTCGGTGGTAACCAGTGGCAATTATCAACGGTATTTTATGGTGGATGGTGTGCGGTATCATCATTTGATTCATCCGAATACGTTATATCCGGCAGGATACTGGGATGCCGTAACGGTGATTGGTCCCGACTCCGGAATGGCGGATGTGCTTTCCACCGCACTGTTCCTGTCTTCGCAGGAAGAGGGACAGGCGATATTGGATGCGGTTGAAGGGTACAAAGCGATTTGGGTAGACGGAAACGGTACCGTTTTGTATAGTGAACGGTTTGAAGAGATATCTTGATCTTCAGATCGGCAAGGAGGAAACGTATGAAAAAAGCATCAAAACTGTTACGGATTGTTCTGCCGACCGTATGCGCATTGTTGTTTGGTGTGCTGTTGGTGTTGGGTGTAGCAAGCGTACGATATCAGGTGTGGGGTCGATTGGAAGAACCTGTAACGGGTTTGCCGGAGATCGTATCCCAAAAGCCGTTGAACATGGACGGTATGGCGATCGAGGAGAAGGATGGGGAAGGCAACGTGCAGTATGCTGTTTCCCAACTGGAAGGCTGCTATGACAAGAACGATTCTTTGGTGGCGTATAAAATGACCATGACCACCGTTGGATATAACAAGGAAACGCCTATTTCGATGGCGGTTGTCATTTCCGCGGACGGCACTGTGGTGCGCAACATTTCCATTCTCAGTCAAAAAGAATCGCAGTATTACGGTGATAATATCAAATATCCTGATTTTGCACAGCGATTTGAAAACCGTTATTTGCCGTTGTTCTTTACCGGTGAGCACGGCCGCGGCGCACACGTGGACGGTGTGAGCAACGCAACCGTCACTTCCAAGGCGGTTGTGGGTGCAATCAACTGGGCACAGGAGTTTGTTTGTGAATATTTCGTAGAGGGAGAATAAAACCAGATGGCGAAACATTCGATAGCTAAAAAATATAATTGGAGCCGAATTGCGATTATGATTGTGGCCGCTGTTGCTTTGGTGGGCATTATCATCATTACGGTTCTGACTTTTGTGGATATGCGTAAAGAAGAACCGCTGTCCGGCCGTAGCCTGATCAACTCCATTGCGGCGTATGAGCCGTTGGAATTGGTAGAGGGTACAAAAAACATCAATTCCGCATACAAATGCGTGGATTATAACGGTGAAACGATAGCGTATTCGATCATCAGCACAACACAGGCTGGTTTTGGCGGTGAGATGACTGTCAGAAGTTTTTTCGATCCCACCGGTGTGGAACTGATTGGTGTTGAAGTGGTGGAACATAACGAATACAGCAAGCAAAAAGCAGAGAAGAAAAATCATCGTGCAGAGCATTATGGCGATGAGGTTGCCGACAGCGTTTATTTGCAGCGCTTCGAACGTGCTCAAATGCCGCTTTGGTTCAATGACGGCAGTGTTGCGAATGCGGAGAAACCGGCACAAGCAGGCACACAGATTGATGCGTTGTCCGGCGCGACCGAGTCCAGCAATGCGGTGGTGCTTGCTGTTAATGAAGCATACACCTATCTTACCACCAACATTGTAAAGGTTGGATGATATGTCTGCATCCAAAAAGCAATTTTTGAAAAAAGGCGACAAGATTGTGTTGCTGTGCGTTGCGATAGCAGTTGTGCTGTTGCTGGTCAGTTCGTTCTTGTTGCCAAAACCGAAAAACGGCGGTGTGGTGGAAATCACGGTGAACGGTGATTTGTACGGCACCTATTCGTTGCAAGAAGATCGCACGCTGGAGATACAAGGCGAGAACGGCGAGCAGAACACCGTAGTGTTTGAGAACGGACGGGTGTATATGCAATCCGCATCTTGTCCTGATCACCTTTGCGTAGAACAGGGACAGATCTTTCGTCGCGGTCAATCGGTGGTGTGCTTGCCGAACGGATTGGTCATCACCGTGAAAGACGCAGAAAACACCGATGTGGATCTGACCATTTGATGAGGAGGAGTGGCTGTGTCAAAACGCGTAGCATTGAGCGGGACACTGGTGGCTCTTGCCTTTGTATTCAGTTACATTGAATTTTTGTTGCCGCTTCCCATTGGTATTCCCGGGATGAAACTGGGACTGGCAAACCTGGTCATTTTATTGGGATTGTATACACTCAGCCCTTCGCTGACGGCGGTGGTATCGCTGGTACGCATCGTGCTGGCAGGTTTTATTTTCGGCTCGTTTTACGGTATGCTGTACAGTCTTGCAGGCGGCGCACTCAGTTTCTTGGTGATGTGTCTGTTCTATCGAAATAAAGCGTTTACACCGGTTGGCGTCAGTATGCTGGGCGGTGTGATGCATAACGTTGGACAACTGCTGGTGGCGTTTGCGCTTTTAGGCGTGTCCGGTGTGTTGTATTATGTGTTACCGTTATTGATTGCAGGTGCAATTACAGGATTTGTGATCGGTGTTACCACCCGTTCGCTGTTACCGATTATGGAGAAGGTGAGATAACATGTCATATCCGTATATATTTTTTGATTTGGATGGCACTTTGACCGATCCTGCCTTGGGTATTACCAACTCCATTATGTATGCGTTGCGGCATTTTGGCATTGAAGTTGCCGACAGACGGGAACTGTATTCGTTTATTGGCCCACCGCTCAAAGAACAGTTTGAGATCGCATACGGCTTTACGCCGGAGCAATCCGAAGTTGCTTTGCGCGAATATCGCGTGTATTTCAGCGATAAAGGTTTGTTTGAAAACACTGTGTATGACGGTATTCCGCAATTATTGAAAACACTGCAAAAACGCGGTAGCAGATTGGTGCTTGCCACTTCGAAACCGCAAGTGTATGCAGACAGAATTTTACAGCATTTTGATTTGAAACAATATTTCACCTTCCTGTCGGGCAGTGAGCTTGGCGGTGCGAGGGTAGAGAAAGCGGATGTGATTCGCTTCGCGTTGGATGCATTGGAAATTACCGATCCCACGCAGGTTGTGATGGTAGGGGATCGTTCGTTTGACGTAGAAGGTGCTGCCGCGTGCGGCATTAAAACCATTGGTGTTACTTACGGATACGGTGATCGCGAGGAATTGCGTGATGCCGCGTATATCGTAGACACGGTGGAACAACTGGCGCAAATATTATAATGAATATAATAAAAAGAACTGACCGCAGGTCAGTTCTTTTTTTAATACATATTTGTCAGTTCAATCAGATTGTGAATGTGCGGAATATTATCATCCGCTTTTGCAAATCCGATATCGCGGAACACGGATTGCATACCAACGCCGCAAGAGCCTTGCACATCGTTTTTGGGGTTATCGCCGACGTATACGCAGTCGCAAGGATGCACGCCCAAACGGAATGCTACACGGCGGAACGCTTCGGGATCGGGCTTTTGTATGGCATCGTCGCCCGAAATCATCACATAATCGAGATACGGTCGCAGACCGGAAACGTCCAACTTGCGGTTCTGGATATGTGAGTATCCGTTGGTGAGCACGCCGAGTTGATACCCTTTTTGACGCAATTCTCGTAACGTTTCAATGGCATCTGACAGCACCGCGGTATTTTTGGGAAACTCAATGCTGAGCAACCGCAAAAATTCCGCTTGGTCAAACGTGCGATCGGGGAACAAAGTTTCCGCTTCGCGCAACATCACCGTGTACGGTGCAAATCCGTGTTGACCTGCTTGGATCATACGAGCAGTGTTGGCTTCCACTTCTTGTTCGCTCATATCGGGGAACTCGCGCCGTAACCAAAACCGCACAAATCCGCACATCGCGGCATCGCGGTCCTGCAACGTATCGTCAAAATCGAACAGAATTGCACGCACAGCGCCTTGCGGTGCAAACACCTCTCGCGCGGCGGCAATATCCGCTTGTATCTGCTCGGTCAACGCTTCCACCGAATCAAAGGCTTTTTCGGGGCGTAAGAACCGCACAAACTCGGTTTTCACCTCTTTGCCATATACGTCCTGTTCAAAATCGAGGATATATGTTTCGGCAAGCGGCTTGTCGCTGCCCACGGTAGGGCGCACGCCGATGTTGGTAACAGCAGGATACGCACGCCCTTCAATGATAGCGAGGGATGCGTATACGCCAAAACGAGGAAGAACGATTCCTTCGGGAAGTGGCTGATTGATAGTAGGAGAACCGATGCTGCGGCCGAGTTGCTGACCGCCTTTGACGGTTGCAGTAATGGCAAAAGGACGACTTTGCAAGCGCAACAACGTCTGCATATCGCCATCCTGCAACGCCTGCTTGATACGGGTGGAACTGACTGCTTGTCCGTCCACTTCAACGGCAGGCATCACGTGTACGGCGATGTTATACGGAGCGCACAACTCTTTGAGCAGTGCAGTATCACCAACACCACCTTTTCCAAAACGGAAATTGAATCCGCACACGATGGCGGCAACTCCCAAATTCTGCGCCAGCATATCCACAAACGCTTGCGGACTCATATCGCGAATGGCGGAGAAATCCGCTTCGAATACATCGACGATCCCCAATACTTCCAGCATCTCGCGACGTTGTTCATCGGTCTGCAAACTGCCACCGACTTTGGTGGACATATTACAAAACGTGAACACAGCAGGGACAAGGTCGGGATGCATCATCGCACGGGATAATACGGCACGATGTCCGATGTGAATGCCGTCAAATACGCCAAGTGCCAGCATGCGCTTGGCTCTCGGAATGGTATGTAATTGTGTCGGAACGGCATAGACGTTCATACTCTTTGTTTCCTCACACAAATAATCTCAAAATTTTCAATTCGCCGTCTTGCACCTGTCCGAGTCCCAGAAAGGTATCATCAGGTGCTTTGACACGCAAAGGACCGTCGGGCAATTCGCCGCGTAAACGCTTTGCGTCCAGAGCGCCGCCGTTTTTAAAACGCACGGCTTGCGCTTTTGAAACGGATATGGCAGGGTAGGGTAAGAACACGCTTTCAATCGGCAGAATACGGCCAAGAAGCGTTTCTTTTGCAGTGTTGTCATCAAGCGGCACACACGCGTCAAGGGCAAACCCTACCGCTTCTGTGCGACGTAATGCGGTCATGATCGCACCGCATCCGAGCACTCGACCGATATCGTCGCAAACAGAGCGAATATAGGTGCCTTTGGAGCATTTGCAATCGATGGTGAGCTCGCCTGTTTTTGCACAATAGTCCACAACGTCTAAAGCGTATATGGTAACAGGACGGGCTTCGCGTTCAATTTCAATGCCTTCTCTGGCTAACTCATACAACCGTTTTCCGTCTTTCTTGAGGGCGGATGTCATTGGCGGCACTTGCATGATTTTGCCGCGGAACTGCGGTAACACCGCTTCGATCTGCTCGATGGTCGGCACCGATTGGTTGGTGGGGGATACTTGTCCCCAAACATCCAACGTATCGCTCGTAAAGCCAAAACGCATGGTCGCCACATACCGCTTGTCGTGGGTGGGCAGAAAATCCAGTGCTCTGGTTGCTTTGCCGAGCAAAATAGGCAACACGCCGGTCGCCATCGGATCGAGGGTGCCGGCATGTCCAACTTTTTTCTCTTGTAAAATGCGGCGTGCAATGGCGCAACAAACAAAGGAGGTCATATCGGCCGCTTTGTCAATACACAAAATGCCGTCCATACTTACTCCTTTATGCCTGCAACGTTGTTGCCGATGAGATCCACCAGCATTGCGGCCGCATCATCCAGCGGCATATCTACACGGCAACCTGCCGCCGCCGCGTGTCCGCCACCGCCGAGCAGTTTGCAAAGTTCAGCCGCGTTGGCGTGGTCGCCTGTACGCATACTGATTTTGAAACTGCCGTCTTTTTGTTCGCGCAAGGTTACACCGACCCAAACCCCTTCGATCTGACGGGGAAGAGGCGGCAAACCTTCCATATCGTTTTCGGTAGCACCGCTTTGCATCACCATTTCGTTGGTGATAGCCATAACGGCGCAACGACCGTTGTGATAGAACCCGATGTTCTGCAGCGCAAGACGTTCCAATTCCACTCTGGCACGGGATTTGGTGTCAAACATCACCCGATTGATCATCGCGCAGGGAACACCCGTTTCCATACACAGTGCGGCCATCCGCAACGTGTCAGGAGAGGTGTTGCCGTATTTGAAACAACCGGTATCGGTTACCATACCCGTATATAAGCAGGTGGCAATCTCGGTGTTCAGTTGTACACCCAACAACGGCAACAGACGGAAAATGATCATAGTAGCCGCGCCACAGGTGGCATCCAATAACAGCGATTTTGCATATTCCACGTTGGTGCCGTGATGATCAATGCACAGGTCCACGCGATCCGCATATTGTTGCATTTCAGGACCGAGCAGTTTGCTGTCTGCCACGTCTACCGCGCAGATAAACTGCGGCTCAAACGCCTGCTCTTTGACAGCCGTCATCATATAATCGTATTTAGGCGGAATTGGATCGTTGCAAGCGATACGCACCTGTTTGCCCAGCGATTGCAACGCAATACACAGAGCCGCCGCACATCCCAGCGTATCGCCGTCGGGATACTGGTGGGAGAGTAACAGGATCTGATCGGCGGACAACAACAGGTCTGCCGTTTGTTGCAGATCCAGATGTTTACTGTTCATCCGATTTTTCCTCCTTTTGGAGGCGGTTGAGGGTGGCGGCGATACCGGCACTGTATGCGATGGAATCGTCTGCAACAAAGCGCAGTTCGGGCGTATAGCGCAGACGAAGCGCATTGCCCAGTTCCCGTCTCATATATCCTGCCGCCGAAACAAGACCTTTGACCGCCGCTTTGGCAGTGTCAAGACCTTCCATCGCGCTGATGAACACGGTGGCGTAGGACATATCACGGGTTACGTCCACACGGACGATACTGAGCATTTTACCTGCCACCCGCGGATCTTTGACGGTCCGCAGGATGGCGGTCAGTTCGCGCATAATATCTTCACTTGTACGATCGGAACGGTAGCTTCCCATTAGTCTCTGTACTCCTCAATAATATAGGTTTCGTAAATGTCGCCCTCTTTGATATCGGTGAATTTTTCCAGACCGATACCGCATTCGTAGCCCTGGGCAACTTCTTTTTGGTCATCCTTAAAGCGCTTGAGCGAGATCATCTTATCGTCACCGATGATGATGTTATCACGCACGATGCGCAGCAAATCGTTGCGGTATACTTTGCCGTCCAGGACGTAGCAACCGGCAACCAGACCCACACCGGTGATGCGGTACACCTGACGCACTTCCGCACGGCCGTGCAGCACTTCGCGGGTTTTGGGCGCCATTTTACCTTTCATCGCGGACTCGATCTCTTCGATGCAGTCATAGATGATGCGGTACATACGCATATCTACGTCGTTCTGCTCTGCGGCAACCTGTGCCAGCGGATCGGGACGAACGTTGAAGCCGACGATGATGGCTTCCGAAGCGGAAGCGAGCATAACGTCGTTTTCGGTTACGCCGCCGACGGCACCGTGAATGACGCGCACGCGCACTTCTTCGTTGCTGAGTTTTTCAAGCGACTGTTTGACCGCTTCGACAGAACCCTGCACGTCAGCTTTGACGATGATGTTAAGGGTCTTCATATCGCTGGCCTGCATCTGGTCAAAGAGGTTCTCAAGGGTAACCTTCTGATATTCGTTGAAGCGTTCTTCTTTCGCGGCGGTCTTGCGCTGTTCAACCAACTGACGTGCGAGACGTTCGTCGGTAACCGCGTTGAAGATGTCGCCCGAAGCAGGGACGGCATCAAAGCCCATGATCTCGACGGGCACGCAAGGACCTGCGGCCTGCAGAGAACGACCGTTTTCGTCGGTCATTGCACGCACGCGACCGACAGCAGAACCGGCAACAATGATATCGCCCGAACGGAGCGTACCGTTTTGCACCAGAACGGTGGCAAGCGGACCGCGACCTTTATCCAGACGGGATTCAATGACGGTGCCTTTGGCGGCGCGATCGGGATTGGCTTTGTATTCTTGAACTTCTGCGATCAGCAGAATGGTTTCAAGCAGGGTGTCGATGCCCATACCGGTCTTGGCGGACACGGGCACGCAGATAACGTCGCCGCCCCACTCTTCGGGCACCAGTTCGTGCTCGGTGAGCTGTTGCATAACGCGGTCGGGGTTGGCGGTGGGTTTATCCATTTTGTTGATGGCGACGATGATAGAAACACCTGCCGCTTTCGCGTGGCTGATAGCTTCAATCGTCTGGGGCATAATACCGTCATCAGCGGCAACGACCAGAATGGCAATATCGGTTACCATCGCACCGCGTGCACGCATAGAGGTGAATGCCGCGTGGCCGGGGGTATCGAGGAAGGTGATGTTGTTGCCGTCGCAGTTGACACGATACGCACCGATGTGCTGGGTAATGCCACCTGCTTCACCGCCGGTTACGTTGGTCTTACGGATCGCATCGAGGATGGAGGTCTTACCGTGGTCAACGTGGCCCATAACCACTACGACGGGATCACGGGGTTTCAGGTTCTCGGTATCGTCCTCGCTGTCGTCGATGATCTGTTCTTCGATGGTAACCACCACTTCGCGTTCCACGTGTGCGTGGAATTCTTCCGCGACGAGGTAGGCGGTGTCAAAGTCGATTTCCTGGTTCACGGATGCCATCACGCCGAGTTTCATCAACGCTTTGATGACTTCGGCGGCGGTCGCTTTCAGACGGGAAGCCAGTTCGCCGACCGTGATGGTCTCGCCGACTTCAATGGTCATCTGTTTCTTTTTACGCTCAGCTTCGATGCGCTTCATACGCTCAGCCTCGGTTTCGCGACGGCGTTGCGGTTTGCGGTACTGTTGAGATTTCTGGTTGATCTTCTGTTTGCGCACGGCGTTTTCGTTGCCGCGGTGGCTGTTGGTCTGCGCCATCACGTCGAACTTCTCGTCGTATTTGGTTACGTCCACCTGTACGGTACGGGTATCCACCACGCGGCGTTCAACGGGACCACGCTCCACTTTCTGACCCTGCTTTTGCTTTTTCTGCATAGGCGGAATGACAACGGCAGGACCGTTGTCCGCTTTGGGAGCAGCGGGCTTCTCGGCAGTTTTGACGGCAGGTTTCTGCTGCGGTTTTTCTGCTTTCTGCGCGGACTTCACTTCCGCTTTGGGCGCTTCTTCCACCACGGGAGCCGGTTCGGGCTCTTTCTTGGCGGGACGCTCGTTTGCGGTGGCAAAATATTCGTCAAAATTCTCAACCGAAAATTTCTGGGTGTAGTGTTCGAAAACGATATCCAGTTCGTTTTCTTCCAGTGCGGTCGCACTTTTCTTTGCCGGCTCAAAATATTTGCTCAGCAATTCAATAACTTCTTTTCCGGATACGCCAAAATCCTTGGCGACATCGCTAACGCGATATTTTATCATCATAAGGCATCGTCCTCCTTCTGTTCGGCAGGGATATGTTTCATCAGGGAAGCGGCAAAACCGCGATCGTCGGTGGCGATGATGCCCACCGGCTTTTGTAATCCCAAAGCGGCAGATAAGCTCGCTTTGTCAAAGGGTAAGCTGTATACGGGAATGTCGGTGTCGCTGACGACAAACACGATTTCTTTCCTTGATTTTTCGGAAAGGTCGGCGGCTGTCAGCACCAGTGCGGCACGACGTTGTTCGATCAACGCTTTCACAGCGTCAAATCCCATCGTCAAGTGTCCGGCGCGGCGGCAGATGCCGAGTGTTCCCGTGATTTTATTGTTCACCTTGCAACAGCTCCTCCTCTAAACGAACGTAGATTTCCTCGGGGATTTTGCAGGAGAAGGAACGCTCAAGCGCGTGCTTTTTATGCGCCGCCTGTAAACAGGCGATATCGTTGCAGATATATGCACCGCGACCGTTTTTCTTGCCGGTCAGATCAATAGAGAACACTTCCTCGGATTCGCGTACCACACGGACCAGTTCTTTCTTCGGTTTGTGTTCATTGCAGCCGACGCAACGGCGTTGCGGTATCTTCTTTTCTTGCGGCATCTGCGTTCTTCTCCTTTACGTAAAATCAATCCTCGGTATCTTCACCGTAAAAACCGCTTTCGGGGCGGATGTCGATCTTCCAACCGGTCAAACGAGCGGCAAGACGTGCGTTCTGACCTTTGTTACCGATCGCGAGCGACAACTGTCCGTCCGGTACGGTGGCACGGCAGGCTTTTTCGCCGTTCGGATCCACTTCGATGGACAGCACTTTGGCAGGGGAGAGCGCTGCGGCGATGAATTGGGTGGGATCTTCACTGTATTCAATGACGTCGATTTTTTCGCCGCCGAGTTCTTCCACGATACCTGCGATACGCGCACCGCGCAGACCGATACAAGCGCTGATCGCGTTGACGTTTTCGTCGTGGGACAGCACCGCGATCTTGGTACGGGAACCGGCTTCACGGGAGATGGCTTTCACTTCCACAACACCGTTGAAGATTTCCGGCACTTCCATTTCAAACAAGCGTTTGACCAAACCGGGATGAGTACGGGAGATGAGAGCTCTGGGACCGTTGTCGGTGCTCTTCACATCTACGATGTACACTTTGATGCGGCTGCCTT
>JAZRQN010000135.1:0-4173 GCA_045649855.1 Acutalibacteraceae bacterium
TGACCGGCGGCAAGGTCAATATGACCGAGTTGGTTTCAGCGTTGATCGACCAAAAGGAAACCTTTGCTGAAGGCATTCGTTTTGCGCAGCAGGAGATTGACGGCACCGCTTCCATCATCGTGCTGAAAGGCGACGGCAACATCATCGCGGCACGCGATCGTTTTGCTCGTTTGCCGATTGCTATCGGACAAGATGAAGACGGTTTCGCATTGTCCTTTGAAGCGTTTGCTTTTGAAAAACTCGGCTATCACTTTGTGAGAGAGTTGGGTGCAGGCGAGATCGTGGAACTGTCTCCGGAAAAAATGACCGTTTTGGCAGAGCCCGGCAAGAAGAGAAAAGTCTGTGCGTTCCTGTGGAGTTACTACGGCTTCCCCACCTCCAGTTATGAAGGTGTCAGCGTAGAGGTCATGCGCTATCTCAACGGTAAGATCATGGCGAGAAACGACCGTGAAAAAGGCCTCGCGCCCGACATTGATTTTGTCGGCGGCGTTCCCGATTCCGGCACTCCGCACGCGATCGGCTACGCGCACGGCAGCGGCGATAACTTCGCCCGCGCATTTATCAAATACACGCCTACCTGGTCCCGCAGTTTCACCCCCAGACACCAGTCTGAAAGACAAAAAGTCGCCAAGATGAAACAGATTCCCGTCAAGGAACTCATCCAAGATAAAAAGCTGCTATTTGTGGACGATTCCATCGTACGCGGCACACAGCTCAAAGAAACGGTAGACTTCTTGTACGAAAGCGGCGCAAAGGAAGTGCATATGCGCTCCGCGTGTCCGCCTATCATGTACGGTTGTAAATATCTCAATTTCTCTCGCAACACCAGCGATATGGACCTGATTGCCAGACGCACCATCATGGAACTCGAAGGCGAAGAAGGTGTCAACCACATCGACGAGTACAGCGATGGTAACACCGAGCGCGGTAAGAAGTTGCGCGAGGTCATTTGTGAGAAATTACATTTCGCCTCTCTTGAATTCCAGACCATCGAAGGTATCGTAGAAGCCATCGGATTGCCCGAATGTGATCTTTGTACCTACTGTTGGAACGGAAAAGAATAAAACAGTCAATAAACGAAAGGAAGATATATACCATGAAAAACTCCAGATCCGAAAGCTACGCCGCGGCAGGCGTGGACATCACCGCAGGTTACAAATCGGTTGAACTGATGAAAAAGCACATCGCACGCACCAAAAACGAAGGCTGTCTCGATGACGTCGGCGGTTTTGGCGGTTGCTTTGGTCTTGATCTGACCGGTATCACCGAGCCCGTTCTGGTTTCCGGCACCGACGGCGTCGGCACCAAAATCAAACTTGCTATGTTGATGGACAAACACGACACCATCGGTATCGACTGCGTGGCTATGTGTGCCAACGACATCATCTGCTGTGGTGCAAAACCGCTCTTCTTCCTCGACTATATCGCTTGCGGCAAAAACTTCCCCGAAAAGATCGCTGATATCGTCGGCGGTGTTGCAGAGGGTTGCGTGCAGGCAGGCTGTGCACTCATCGGCGGCGAAACCGCCGAGCATCCCGGCTTGATGCCCGAAGACGATTATGATCTGGCAGGCTATTGCACCGGTGTTGTGGACAAATCCAAGATCCTGGACAAAAACACCGTTGCTGACGGCGACGTGGTCATCGCACTCGCTTCCACCGGTGTACATTCTAACGGCTTCTCGCTGGTGCGTAAAGTGTTTGACATCGAAAATGCAGATCTCACCGCTCCCGTTGCGGAACTGGGCGGCAAATCGCTCGGCGAGACCCTGCTCACCCCCACAAAAATGTATGTGAAATCCGTCCTCGCTCTGCTCGAGCAGGTGAAAGTCAAAGCGGTTTCTCACATCACCGGCGGCGGCTTCTATGAGAACATTCCGCGTGCTCTGCCGGACGGCAAAAGCGTGAAAGTGGACAAGTCCGCTCTCAAAATCCTTCCCATCTTCAACTACATCGCCAAAGTCGGCAACATCCCCGAGCGCGATATGTTCAACACCTTCAACATGGGTGTCGGCATGGTCGTAACCGTGGCAAAAGAGGATGCTGACAAAGCGGTCGCCATTCTGTGCGAAAACGGTGAAGATGCGTATGTCATCGGCGAAGTAGTGTCCGGCGACGAAGGAGTTATCTTATGAGCAAAACGAAAATAGCGGTTTTCGTTTCGGGCGGCGGTACCAACCTGCAGGCGTTGCTGGATGCGCAAGCAAACGGCATTCTGCATAGCGGCGAAATCGTGTTGGTGCTCGCATCCAACCCCGAAGCATACGCTCTGGAACGCGCCCACAAAGCAGGTGTTGCCACCACGGTGGTATCCCGCAAAGCTTGTGGTTCACAAGAAGCGTTTGAAGAAGGCATTTTAGCGGCGTTGCACGAACACGGTATCGAACTGATTGTGCTCGCAGGCTTTATGAGTATTCTGAGCGAAAACTTCACCTCCCGTTTTCCCCGTCGCATCATCAACGTACATCCTTCCCTCATCCCCTCTTTCTGTGGAAAGGGATTTTACGGATTGCGTGTGCATGAAGCGGCGCTCGAAAAGGGCGTGAAGGTAACCGGCGCTACCGTACATTTTGTCAATGAGATCCCCGACGGCGGAGAGATCATTATGCAAAAAGCGGTAGAGATCCAAGACGGCGACACGCCTGAGATTCTGCAAAAGCGTGTTATGGAACAAGCAGAATGGAAATTACTGCCTGCCGCTGTCGAAAAAGTAGCAAACGAAATGTTGTCATAAAGAAAGGTGAGAATTATGGCTTTATATGATTTGAGCACTCTTCTCAATACCAACACCTATCCCGGCCGCGGTATTGTAATCGGTCAATCCAAAGACGGCAAAAGTGCGATGATTGCCTATTTCATTATGGGACGCAGCGTCAACAGCCGCAACCGTGTGTTTGAGATGCACGAAAAAGGTATGCGTACCAAAGCATACGATGAAAGCAAACTCTCCGATCCGCATCTCATCATCTACAACCCCTATTTGAAACGCGACAACGTCGACATCATCACCAACGGTGATCAGACCGACACCATCTACGATTTCATGGAAGAAGGTAAAACCTTCGCAGAAGCTCTGCGCACCCGTGAATTTGAAGATGATGCGCCCAACTTCACACCTCGCATTTCAGGTGCTTTGTATTATGATTTTGCAAACAGCGCCTTTGACTATCAGATGTCCATTCTGAAAAGCAGCAACGGTGATCCGGCTGTTTGCAACAGATATTTCTATGAATACGCACCGATTGCAGGCAAAGGCCACTTCATTCACACCTACAAATGCGATGGCGATCCCATCCCCTCTTTCTACGGCGAACCCGAGGAGATCGAATTGCCCAACACCGCCAAAGAACTTGCGGATATCTGCTGGAACAACCTCAATGAAGACAACAAGGTTTCTCTGTTCGTCCGCCAGATTCCTCTGGACGGCAGCGAACCGACTGAAATCATCATCAACAAAAACGTATAAGAGCGGAGGACAGACAAATGAAAGAATTCGAACTCAAATACGGTTGTAACCCCAACCAAAAGCCGTCCAAAATCTTTATGGAAGACGGCAGCGAGCTGCCGATCGAAATTCTGTGCGGCAGACCCGGCTACATCAACTTTTTGGATGCATTCAACTCCTGGCAGTTGGTAAAAGAAATCAAAGAGGCGCTGGGCATGCCTGCCGTTACCTCTTTCAAACACGTCAGCCCCACCTCCGCCGCCATCGGTTTGCCGCTGTCTGACAAACTGAAAAAAGCGTGCTTTGTGGATGACATCGAGGGACTTGACGAATCTCCCCTCGCCTGCGCGTATGCCAGAGCGAGAGGCACCGACCGTATGTGCTCCTTCGGCGATTGGGTTGCGCTGTCCGACGTTTGCGACGTAACCACCGCTCTTCTTATCAAACGTGAAGTATCCGACGGCGTTATCGCTCCCGGCTACACCGATGAAGCGCTGGAAATCCTCAAAACCAAACGCAAAGGCAATTACAATATCGTGAAAATCGATGAAAACTACGTGCCTGCACCGCAAGAGCGTAAGCAGGTCTACGGCATTACCTTTGAACAGGGCAGAAACGAGTTTAAGATCAACAAAGAGTTGCTCCGGAACATCGTAACCGCCAACAAAGAAATGCCCGAAAGCGCTGTGCGTGATCTCATCATCGCACTCATCACCTTGAAATACACCC
>JAZRQN010000136.1:0-2927 GCA_045649855.1 Acutalibacteraceae bacterium
AGGAAGGGGGTGCCGGGGTCCAGTTCGAAACACAGTTTGTTGAGCAAACGGAGCGGAGGAGACTGGTCGTCCATACCGGACCAGTTGTTAAACAACTCGTTGCCGCCGCACCACAGAACCACAGACGGATAGTGGCGCAGGGATTTCAAAATCGCAGTTGCTTCCTGATTTAAGATCTGCATATAGTGTGCATCGCCGACGTATTTGTTGCAGGCGAGCATAAACTCTTGCCATACCATAATACCGTTTTTATCGCATTCATCATAGAAAGCGTCTTTGTTAATGCCGGCACCGCCCCAGCAACGCAGAATGTTCATATTACACTCTTTGGCGAGTCGGATCTGCGTTTCATATACGTCGTCGGTAATTCTGCCGAAGAACAGATCGGGATTGACCCAGTTAGAGCCTTTGGCGAAAATACGTCTGCCGTTGAGTTCAATGGTGATGGGGCAGGGGTATCTGTCTTTCGGGTATCCGGGCACGTTGTCTGCGTCTGCATTGTGTACCAACTGCACGGTGCGGAAACCGATGTTTCCTGTTTTCTCATCCGAACTGCTTTTGACAACATAGCGGTAGAGATTCGGCTCGCCTTGACCGTTACACCACCAAAGGCGAACGTTCTCCAGCGTGAAAACACCTTCAGAGCCTTCGTATACCACGTTGTTATCGGGATCGTACACCGTGTACGTTACATCGCCGTTGCACTCCGTTTCGAAGTGGACGTCTGCGGTGGTGCGGGTGTCGTTCAAAGTGTAAAATGCTTCGGTAGAAACGATATAATCCGCTTTGCGTGTTTCGATGTACGCGGGTTTCCACATGCCGGAAATAATCAGACGAGGATTCCAGTCCCAGCCGTAAGTAACGGGCGGTTTGCAGGAACGGTTGGCTTCGTCTCTGGAATGCGCGCGGCCAATACCGCTTTTGGGATGCGGATATACCAATACGGACAGCACAGAGCCGTCTTTCACCTTGTCGGTGATGTCCAGTTCGGTTTTGGTGTACATACCTTCGTGGGCGAGCAGGAGTTGCTCATCCAGCAAAATATCGAACCGATAGTCGATACCTTCCGCAACAAAGAAGACGCGGTCGTCGCTGTCGGCGGAGAAGGTTACCGTCGTATCATATCTCCAGGTATAATCTTCAATGGTATCAAATGCGGTAACACCATCTGCATAGGCAAAATTCTCCATGCCGTGGGACAGCGCATAGTCCCACTGTACGTTTCCGGGAACGTTTGCTGCAAACGGCGCACCAAAAGCTTGCTCGTCGGGCGCTTTGCCGCACACGGTCCATTGTTGTTCATATCTCATACTTGCACATCCTTTCGGTTTGTTAATTTTACTATATAAGGAAAGAGAACAGAATAGATTGCAAATATCACTATTATATTGCAATTTTTATGATTATTTGGTATTATAGAACTGAAAACACTGCAATGTATTGCGGAAAAGGTGATTGCATGGCATCAAACTCCAAACAAAAGGTGTTAAAATATCACGAATATGGTGAAAACGGACGGTTTGGTATCCTGTGTCAAACGCACCATACCGAAGGGACGTATCCGCTGCACAGACACAACTATATAGAATTCGAGGTGTTGGTGGGCGGTGAGTTGTGGCATGAGCTCAACGGCATCCGCTACACTGCCCAAAAGGGTGCTTGCTGGTGCTTGGACACGGAAGATATACATTCGATAGCGGTGGAACAACCGATCACACTGCATAATGTATGTGTGGATCGAAACGAGGCGCCTGCTGCCATACGACAGTTTTTGGACGCGATAACGTTTTCCAGAGTAGGACAGTTTCCGTCGGCGGTTCTGCCGCAGGTGGAGCAACTGTTTGAATCGTTGAGCGCTGCCATCGCGGACAGATCGCCGTACGCAAAAGAGCGGGTAACGGGATGTGTCTTGCTGTTGATCAGTCTGTTTGCGGAATACAGTGAAGCGTTCAAACTGCAACCCTCAGCGGTGGGGTATCCCCGTGTGGCGGAAGCGGTTCGCTATATCACAGAGCACTATCACGAGCCGATCACTTTGTCCGAAGTGGCGGCGGCTGTGTATTTGACCCCCTCGTATTTCAGTAAGGTGTTTGTCGAAAAGGTGGGGTATACCTTCTCGGAATATGTAACCTATCTGCGTTTGGAACGAGCCAAAAAACTGCTGACCGAAACGGCAATGCCGATAACGGTAATCGCCTTTCGTTGCGGATTTGCAACGTTTTCTTCTTTTTCAAGACAGTTTCGCGGCTATTGCGGCTGTACGCCGACCGCATATCGCAAAGGAATATGAAAACAGAGCTTTCGGCATGCCGAAAGCGCTGTTTTTTAACTGTGTTGATGTGCAAGTCCGCTTGCGGCTTTTGGGGATTCTCCGAATTGCTTGCGGTAGGCGCGATAGAAAGCGGTGTAATCACCAAATCCGCATTTGCGCGAGGCTTCTGCGACTGCGATACCGCTGCGAATGAGCAACTGCGCCGCCAACAGACGCTTGATAGTTACGTATTCCCATACGGTAGAGCCTGTTGCACGTTTAAAAATACGGCAAAGTTGCGGTTTGCTGATGTAAAATTCTTTGCAAATGGTATCAAGCGACATCTCTTCATACAGATGCTCGTTGACGTAACGAATGATGCGGTAGGCGTTGGATTCGGGCGGTGTTGCACTGTCGGTGCGGTTGAGGGATGCGTTATACAATTCGTTGAGCAACGGCAAAAGCCCTGTCAGAATCTGCAATCTCTGGTTGCGGCTGACATAGGTCATATTACGCAGATACAACTTGAAATTATCCGTTTGAAAATCATCGGCGGTGAATAGATTGCCTTTGCCAGCCTCTCGGTCTGAAAATACCGAGAGCAACTTGTTTTCCGGGTCGATATCCTGCAACAATTTTTCGTTGAAGTGCACGGCGATGCGCTCGTACGGATACC
>JAZRQN010000137.1:0-22509 GCA_045649855.1 Acutalibacteraceae bacterium
GTGCCTCGGATGGCTGGAGATCGAAGGTTTTGCTTTGCACGGCTTCTCTCTCCAACTAATACCAAGCAAAACCCCTGCAATCCTGCGGATTGCGGGGTCGATTCGGTAACATACACAACGAACAAAACGAGGCACCCAAAAGGGTGCCTCGTTTTGTTGGCTGGGATGGCTGGAATCGAACCAGCACGGGCAGAGTCAAAGTCTGCTGTCCTACCACTAGACTACATCCCAATATTTTAAAAAAGACCTGTCTGGTGCTAAAAGCAGGCAGGTCTGTTTTTATTAAATGGGGTGGGTGATGGGATTCGAACCCACGGTCTCCAGAGCCACAATCTGGCGCTTTAACCAACTAAGCTACATCCACCATATGGCGCGCCTGAAGGGACTCGAACCCCTGGCCCTCTGCTTAGAAGGCAGATGCTCTATCCAGCTGAGCTACAGGCGCATGTTTGACGCCCTCAGGCGTGTTTGACTTGGAGCGGGTGATGGGAATCGAACCCACACAACCAGCTTGGAAGGCTGGGGTTCTACCACTGAACTACACCCGCATATCAAAGCGTGGATAATAATACCACAACAGCGCCGTTCTGTCAAGTCAATTCCGCCATTTTTATTCTTTTTTTACGATATTTAATTGGGATGTTTTCTCCGTGAGCGGCAGCGGTAAATACTTGGCGAAATCATAAATCCGAATATCCGTATCCGCACATTCCGTCAAAACGGCATACCGATCGTACGCTTTCTCCGTTTGAAAGCCGTATCGCGCAACCAGATCGGCACACATATCCGCTATCAATCCCCCATTTCCTTCATCTGACGCACGCAACAGATATACCGCCTGATTTGCCGATAATCGCCGGTTCCCTTCAGGAAATGACACGGACAGCCCTTTATGGTCGGTATAATACACCGATTCTTCTAAATACACTTGCACACCGTCTCCGCAATATTGCAGCAATCGCCGCAGATCATCAAAACGCATATCCACATAATAGTCAGCACCCACCGCCGCCTTTGCCGCCAAAACACCATCCCGATGATATACTGTTTCCACATTGGTCAACGGCTCGGCAGTTACCGTATCCGGCAAAGAAACACGCACCAGCGAACAAAACATACGCTCCTCTTCCTGCAACACGCACAGAATGGAAACGGGTTCTGCTTGTTGTAACGTTCGGCTATACCCCTCCCCGTTCTCATCAACGATATCCTCCGCTTGCCGCCGATGAACCATTGCAACACCGAATACAAACAATATCGCAATACAACAAGGCAACACCACCGTCATCTGCTTTTCAAACGAAATCGATTTCAATTGAAGCCTGCGCATAGCAATCTCCTTATTATATAATGTAATATAAGCGAAAAAAATTTCAAGAAATTTTTCAAAAAAGTATTGACTTTTTTAAAACTTTGAATTATTATAATATTGTAATCATTCAAGAAAGCGAGGGAGATGGATGAACGATCAAAAGATCATCGAGGTCTTCAAAGCAAAAGGCTTGCGCCCGACCGCACAGCGAGTCGCGTTGTATCGGTATCTTTTAGAGCATCCGATCCACCCCACCGCTGAAGTGATTCATGAAGAACTTGGTCTCCCCTGTTCCCTGATGACCGTATACAACGGTCTGGAGGCGCTCGCCAAAGCCGGTTTGATTCGCATCGTTACCATCGAGGCAGGCATCAAACGGTTCGACGGCAATCCTTGTGAACACGGGCATTTCCGCTGTACCAACTGTGATACTGTATATGATTTCCCCATCTTCGCGGAAAATATCCAAGTTCCCACCCTTGACGGTTTTCAGATAGCGGATCACGATGTATACTGTTCCGGTGTCTGCCGTAACTGCTTGGCAGTTAAATAAATTTGAACAAGTTATTTTTGGAGGTAAAAGTTATGAAAAAGTATGTTTGCTCTGTTTGCGGTTATGTTCATGAAGGCGATATGCCTGAGGGTTTCACCTGCCCCCAGTGCAAAGTTCCCGCTTCTAAATTCAAAGAGGTCGGCGGCGGCGAAAAAACCTGGGCTGCCGAACACGTTGTCGGCGTTGCAAAAGGCGTTGACGAGCGCATCATCGAAGGTCTGCGCGCTAACTTTGAAGGCGAATGCTCTGAAGTCGGTATGTACCTCGCAATGGCGCGTGTAGCCCATCGTGAAGGCTATCCCGAAATCGGCCTGTATTGGGAAAAAGCGGCTTACGAAGAGGCCGAGCATGCCGCAAAATTCGCCGAACTGCTCGGTGAAGTTGTTACCGATTCCACCAAGAAAAACCTCGAAATGCGCGTAGATGCTGAAAACGGTGCTACCGCAGGTAAATTCGAGCTCGCGAAAATGGCCAAAGAACTGGGTCTGGATGCTATCCACGATACCGTACACGAAATGGCACGCGACGAGGCTCGCCACGGAAAGGCTTTTGAAGGTTTGCTGAACCGTTACTTTCGCTAACGAGCAAGCAACTATTGATTCAACCTCCTTGTTCAAGCTGTCCTACGGTCTGTTCATCTTGACCGTAGGCGGCGAACAGGATAACGGATGCATCATCAATACCGCTTTCCAGGTATCCGGGGATCCTGTCCGCATTGCCATTTCTTGTCAGAAAGGAAACCTCACTCGTGAGTTGATTGAGAAGACAGGCAAGTTTAATCTTTCGGTTTTAACCGAAGACGTCCCCTTTGAAGTCATCCGTCATTTTGGTATGCAAACGGGCAGAGACGTGGATAAATTCGCGGATTGCACCGAAGATACCCGTTCCAAAAACGGGATCCGCTATATCCCGAAATACACCAACGCGTATATTTCGGTCAAGGTGGAAAACTCGATGGATCTTGACAGTCATGTTATGTTCGTCGGTGAGATCACCGAAGCGCGCGTGTTATCCGATAAACCGTCCTGCACCTATGCGCACTACCACAGTGCTATCAAACCCAAACGATAACTACACAAAAAAGCACGCAGATGCTATACAGCATCTGCGTGCTTTTTATATTATAACCAACCCAGTTTTTTAGCAATCTCGTTTGCTTCGATCGCCATAGATGTGCCACCGCGATTCTTGGCGATATGTTTTGCCGTCATATCAAGATTGGGGCGACGCGCATCCATATTATGACAATCGCTGCCAAAAACGAGCGGAACACCACGTTCCCACCATTTGAGTACCCGTTGTCTTACATGGCGGAACTGCATATCCTCCGCGTTAACCTGTACGATCATATCGGGGAAAGACAGCAATTCTTCAAACTCCTCATCACTGAAATACGCCATATAACGCGGCAAATGCGCCAAAATCGGCTTACAACGGTGGGTGTAGCAAATTCCCTCTATCTCTTCGATCATCCAGTTTCCCATCGGCAAATACGGCAATTCCAGCAAGATGCGGTCAGTGCCTTCAATACACAACGGTTTGAACGACGACAAAGAAGCGGACAATTCACGTTCGATGCGTACCTCTGCGCCAACGATCAAGCGCGGTACCGACTCCGTTTTACACGCTTCTTTCAATACAGCGGTCGCACTTTCACGGCGCTGTACAAACGCTCTCAAACTTTCTACCGTCGGATAATAATGCGGTGTCAGCAAAATGCTTTCCACGCCATATGCAGTACTCGCGCGCAACATCTCCAGCGAGACGCCTACATCCTGCGCGCCGTCATCCATCCCCGGTAAAATATGAGAGTGGCAATCAACCTTTAGCAGTTGTTTCTGTTTCATGTTTCTTCTGAGCATATCCATACCGCCGTGTATAATAGCGTCGTTGTTTTTCGTTGGTCGTATACTGATAATCGTTGATAATCACGCCCAAAAGGTTGCCTTCCACCTTTTTGACACTATCGATCGCTTCTTTCAGTTCATCGTAGGTCGTACTGCCATAACGGCTCAACAGCACCACGCCTGCGGCTCGAGCCGCCAGCACCAAGCCGTCGGTAACCACGTTGACGGGAGGCGTATCGACAAACACATAGTCATACTGCTCTGCCACGCGATCCAACAAGTTGAACATACGCGCAGAACCGAGCAATTCAGACGGATTGGGCGGAATGGGACCGGATGCAATCAGATCCACATTCGGAGAAACCTCATGTTTTACACACTCCTGCCAATCACACAGATTGATCAAATAGCGTGTAAGACCTTCATTTTTATTGACGTGGAAAATGCGGTGCAATGTAGGACGGCGCAAATCCGCATCGATCAGCAACACTTTGTTGCCCGTCTGTGCCATCATAACCGCCAGATTGCTGCAAGTGGTCGATTTACCCGTGTTCGGTTCGGGAGAAGAAAACATAATGATCTTTTTATTGGTAGAAGCCAGGGCGAACAACAAATTTGCACGCAGTTTCTTATAAGCTTCCACAACCACCATCGCATCATCATCGGACGACGCGATGTGCGGTGTTCCTCGTTGCTCTTTACGCACGCTGTTCCCCTCCCTTTCCATACTCTATACCTTTTTGATCGAAACTGGGAACCAATCCCAACACCGGCACCTGCAAACGTTCCTTAAGCACAGCAGGTGATTTAATGGTGTTGTCCAACAAATACCGTAACACGATAACCGCCGCCGCGCCGATAAAACCTACCAACAAACCGACAATGGTCAAGCCGGATACGTTCGGCGAAGTCTTACTGCCGGGGCGCGCCTCACCAATTACTTTAACAGAGCCTTCAATTTTCAACCCTTGTAAAATTTCCGGCGCAATCGCCGCCATTGCATTACATATGTCCGCGGCAAACTGTGCATCGTCCGCAGTTACTTGAATACGCATAATCGCAGTATCTTCAACGCCCGACAGAGAAATCATCTTTTTAAGTTCATCCAACGTTACTCTACGGCTGAGCTTCGGTTGTATAAGTGCCAAAGCATTCGGATTTTTCAACAGTTCCACATAGGTCTGCACCAACGTTTCCGCCGATGTCAAACTGCTGTAGGTCGTTCCGTACGCTTGCTCGTTCGCCGCGTCGGTCAAGCTGGAAACGTACATGGAAACACCGGACGTATATTTTTTCGGTAGTACGAAAGCGGCAAAACATCCCAGAAGGATTGCACCGGCCAAAGCACACACGATTAACCATTTCCATCCCTGCAACAACAATCTATATATTGCACGAATATCCACCTGTTGCATACAACCATCACTCCATAAACATAATATGATATGCCGCTATCAATTATCCGCGGCCTCGCTTTTTCTTGCAAGCATTGATCAAGTAATATAAAGCGAACACAAGCAGCATCGCGGTAACACCGCCGCTGATATCCAGCCACACGTCCGTAATCAGCGGTCCGCGCTTGGAAAACACCTGAATGGTTTCATCCAAAAAGGCTACCGTGAATACGCCACTCAAAATACTGCCAACATCCTGCCGATTCAATTGACGGCCGCACAGCCTGTACAACGTCCATTCCGTTCCGAGCAGGAAAAACAGTAAGAAATGTGCCGCTTTTCGCACCATCGGTATAGTCAGCGTCCACTGCAATCCCAGCAGTTCAGCAATCTTTTGTAAAAATCCGCGCACGCTGTCGCTTTGCTCGGTGGAAGCCTGTCTTCCTAAAACGGAATTGCCCCAAATAAACGCAATCGTCATCACCATCAAGATGATTAATACGATGCGTAACAAACGATTCTTATTCAACGCGATCCTCCTTAAATACGCCGTCCTGAATGTTCACAACGCGGTCGCAAACAGAAAGAGCGGCAGGACGATGAGATATGCAGATGCAAGTAACATCAGGCAAGGCACGCAAATTCTGCAGCACCTGCTTCTCGGTCATTTCATCCAAAGCCGAAGTGGCTTCATCCAACAACAATACGGGAGCGCCGTACAACACACCGCGCGCAATCGCCAAGCGCTGTAATTGTCCGTCGGACAAGCCCAGCCCGCGTTCACCCAGCACGGTATCCAAGCCTTGCGGCAACTGGCGGATGAAATCCGCAATCTGTGCAACCTCTATGGCTTTCCAAATCGCTTCATCCGTAACATCTTCGCAACAGAAGGTCAAGTTCTGACGAATCGTTCCGGACAGTAAGAAATTCCCCTGCGGTACATACGAAAAATACGGTCTGGTGGCAGCAGCGACGGACACAATACCACTGTCCGTTTCACACACCACTCTACCGCTTTCCGGTTCCAAGAAACCGAGCAACAATTTGAAGAAAGTGCTTTTGCCGATGCCGGAGTGTCCGACAATCGCCACAAACTCACCCTGACGAATGGTCAAAGAAGCATGGTCAAACACCTGATCGCGATCGTAGCTGAACACCACGTCAGACATAGTGATTGCGCAAAGCGCGGACACTTGTGCCGCATCGTCGTTTTGTTCATCTGACAAATCTTCTATCTCCATCAATCGTTCGGAAGAGGACAACATATTATAGTACTGAGGCAAAATACCGGACATATTGCGGAACGGTGTTTGCACCTGTTGCACGATCTGCAAAAAGGCAGTCAGGGCACCAAACGTGATAACGCCCGTCGCCAAACGCCAAGCACCCCAAGCAAGTGCCAGATAATAGCATCCCGAAAACAGCAGATACAGCGCCATGTTTGCCAAACTGCTGATAAATGTACGACGCAGTCTGAGCTTATAGTTCGCGGTCTGCAGTGTTTTCAGGCGTCCGCGCATCCACGGAGCCATCCGAAACGCCTGCACGACCGTCCAGTTTTCCAGACTTTCCTGCATAAAGAAACGGGTTTCGCCTTCCGTTTCCTGGCATTTGGCATGTAATTTTTTGATCTTGCCGCCGTACATTTTCGAAAACAGCATCAGCGAACTGCCCACTGCCAGCAACAGCACCGCAAACAGCTTATCCATAATCACCAACACCACAAAGGCGGCGATCAAACGGGTCAACATAGAGACAATATGCGGCGCCATATTCGAAACGGTATTCGCGGTTACCGTAACGTCGCTGGTCAGTCGATGCAACAAATCGCCGGAAGAGTACCGACTCACCTGCTGCCATTTTTTATGATATAACGCAGAAAACACCCGTTCTTTGATCCGCATTTCAATACGCGTGGTGGTATAGGTCTGCAACAAAAGATTGCAAATACCCAACAGTGCCTGCAAAAGTAAAATACCGATCAAAAGACCGCTTTGCACCCACATATTTCCTTGCATTGCACCGGTCGCCATATCCACAACACGTCTGGATACCAAAGCAAACGCCACGTAACACAAAGAAATCACGACACTGACCAACGTATGTAATGCAACACCCGCAAATTCACCGCGGGTACTCTCCCATATCCAACGATGGGTCTTCATTCGCTTCATCTTCATATCTCAAGCCTTTTTCCGAAAAATTCGATACAGTTTGCGAACACAACGTTTCGCAAAAGAGGCCGCCCGAAACACAAACGGACGCAACGGTAATATTGCCATCCACACACCGGCGTATATCCGATACAAAAAATTGCTGATGGCATATCGTTTGCCGCGATGATAAAACCCACTCATCAAAGCAACCACCATATCGTCTGTAATTCCGTATTCCTGTTTCCATTGACCGTCGCCGCACAAGACGTACCCGTCGTCATCTGCACCAATCACACGATGTAACACAAACTGTCCGCTTTCTCTGCGATACAGCGGTACATCGCCACGTTTCAGACCCGTATGGTCATAACGTGTCAACACAACCTGATCACGGCGATGACGGAACAACGGTCGCATACTGTTTCCCGTAACGGTCAACACCACTTCCGAACCCTCGGCGATACACGTTTCCATGAGCGGCGACAGTTCCTGAAAGCTGGTCAACACAACATTCCGATCCACTGTGCTTACGCCTCCAACAGATCGTTGTCCTGCAATTTCGCCAAAAATGCATTCACGTCTTTTTCTGCGATTTCAGCAGTTACGTTATACTCCGCCAAAAGCGCCGCAACCAAAGCAGCCGCATCACAATTCTCTTCCAGATGCTTCCACAAAAACGCACCCGTCTCATTCAACGTAATCATCGCGCGAAAATCCACCGTCTGCGCACCGACAGGCACGACAATGTGATTGTCGCCGACAGTTTTCAGAACAAATCCTTGTTTAATCTTCACGATATATTCTCCTTTTCTTATTCATCAAACAACACACGGCGTGCCGTTAAAGCGGCTTCCGGATCCATGTTGCAGGTCATCAAATATACAGGTACCGTTTCGGCGACCGTGATCATACGATCGATCAGCACCGAACCGATATGCGCATCGTGGTACGGTTGTACCACCTGCGACTGGAGATGAAGCATGCTTTCGGTCGCGTCCATGCGGCGCAAGGAATTTTCTTCACCGCGTTCCACAAACACCACCGCATGCAACGGCACACATTGGTTGGTGTTGAGGTCCGTTTTGCCGCTCCACGGCGTACCGTACATCACGACTCCGTCATCTCGGAAACGAAGAGCCGGTTTATCGTCGTTGATATGCACAACATCTTCGCCGAAACATTGTTTCCACAAAGCCGTATGCGTGGATTTACCGGTTCCCGACGGCGCAGAGAAGATGACACCTCTCCCCTTGTAAGCAATTGCAGAACCGTGCAACACAGCGCCGCCCAGATAACCGATACGGTTTGCAAAATCGAACCCTGAATACGCATGTTCAAATTCAGCGAAAGGTATATCCGTGCTCTCATCGGGAATATTCAATGAAATATCCACATCAGAGAAATCGGGAGTGTAACAGCACATCTGATAATATTGCTCGTGTTTACGGCTGTACTGATAATGACACCGCCGTCCGTCCGGCAATGCCACCACTTTCGTACTGCGCAATTCCAACACAGTTTCTCCTTGCGGGGGAACAATCTCGGGTACGACATGCGTTGCGATGCGCATTTGCGCCTCACCGTCCGCCGGCGCAAAATAGGCGGCATATCGACGATTGAAAAAATCGGTATCGGTCATCTCCATATCGATGGTTACTTCCGCTACTTTCAAGCGTTGCATATACATCCCCTCCTCTCGCGATTTCTATTTATATTCAATAGATGCATATATAATTTATTATATATAGATTATAAGTGAATGTCAATGCAAAATCGGCAACTAATTAAAAACTCTCCGCCACCGAAATCGAATGGCAGAGAGTTTTATAAATACACAAAGAATTTTATTGGTTTTTGCGAATGAAATTGGTCGCTTGACGAGGTTCTAATGCAGGTTGATGAATACCGGCTGCATTCGCCGCCGATTTGGCTTGAACCCAATACACGATGTTACGTGCGAGCGTGCGCATGGTTTGCAGACCTTCCAGATCTTCCAGCACTTCTTCGGGTTTATTGCCGTGCACCTGATTCCAATACTGCGAACCAATGACCGCCATATTGCAAATGGTAAAATATTTATTGAGTCGATCGAACGCCGCAGAAGCACCGCCGCGCCGGCAGGATACAACAGCCGCCGCAACCTTGCCTGCCATTTTACTGCCGCTACTGTAGAACAATCGATCCAAAAATGCACATAGTTGTCCCGCAGGACCTGCATAATATACGGGAGATCCCACCACGATGCCGTCAAATTCATCCAGTCGATCGGACAATTTACTCACCTGATCTTCAAGAATGCACCGTCCTGTTTTTTTGCACGCCATACACGCTTTACAACCCGAAATCGCCCGGTTGCCGATCCAATACATTTCGGTCTCAACCCCTGCAATTTCAAGGGTTTTCGCCACTTCGTCCAACGCTGTAAAGGTGCATCCCTTTTCACGCGGGCTGCCGTTGATCAATAAAATTTTCATCGCAAAACCTCCGCATTCAAACTGATATACTCACTATACCATATCCGACTTTTAAAATCAACATCAAACGGCTTTGCCGTTTTCAGGTTCTTCTTCCATTTTAGATTCGAAATGCAAAAGGACACCCTGTTGGGTGCCCTTTTGCATTTGGAGCGGAAGACGGGAATCGAACCCGCATATTCAGCTTGGGAAGCTGACGTTCTACCACTGAACTACTCCCGCAAGATATCTGCAAGGTATTGTAGCATACCGCATTTGAAAAAGCAAGAGACTTTTGTCGCCTCACGCTTTTTTCAAAAATGCAGCATATTGCTCACGCAAACAGTCCCTACTTTGATCAAGACCTTCTTCGGTTACGGGGAACGTAAACTCTGCAACAGGTTCGCTTAAGGCACTGCAATACGGGCCGTACCAAACGGACAGCCACAGCACTTTCGTTTCTTCCCCATCTTTCTCGCAGGTCGTTATTTTCAGTTTATAATTCATACCTTTGTAACTGCCGGTATATTCGTTGCCACTCAAAAAATAATACAATTTCGGATATGCAAATGCGGTGTCTGCCATTTTTACGTACCCCCAACTCGATTTCTTCCAGTATAGCACACCTGCAAGCGAAAGAAAAGAGATTTTTTATGTTTTCTGAACGATTTTGAACATTAAAAATCCCGTCCATCCTCGCAATCGGGATGGACGGGATCAGCAACTGAATTTACAGCGGAATATCAATATCAGGTTCTTGAATCGGCTGTAACGGCTTGGGATTGCTTTCATCAAAAACATCTAATTCTGCGCTTTGACGGAATTCCTCAAACTCATCATCCATCGCCGTTATCAACATAGCATCTTCAGCACTCGTACTGCCTACCTGCTCTTCGTCTGCTTTTTTTTTAGAAACTTTGGGACGGCGCACAAAGCGGAAATACAAGAAGATTGCACCGCCTACACATACAAGACCAATCACCAGGAACACAAGCGCGATACGGGTGGAGTACTCCCTGAATGTACCGAGCGCACTGCCCTCAAATCCCAAGATCACGATGGTTCCCACGGGAGAAGTAGACTCAAACAACATTGTGCCGTCATCCGACACGGTAGCGTACACAGGTGCAGAAATGCCTTCGGCAGTTACCGCGGCAATCGTAATATACTGTGCAGAACGCATCGACTGCGGTACAGGCATCTGCACAGCATACGTGCCCTCGGGGATGGTCCACACATCCGAAATAGTGCCGGTCGCCGCATCTTTGAACTGCACCGACATATCCAGCACCAATCGTTTTACATCAGCAGGATTCACACGGGACAACACCGTGTCATCCTTTACCGAAGCCGTGATCTGTTCATCGGTAACCATCAGTGCAGACGTAGCCGCCGACATCATCAACACGCCGTTCTGCGTGCCGATCATCTGTGCGTACGCCTCAGGCGCGAGCATCAATTTTGCAACATCCGCAAACGTCTGCTGTTCCGCATTAAAACTTTCCAAAACACCGCTATCAAAAGCAAAATCTAACAACACATAAGACTCTTTCACACCGGTCGTACCGGGAGCAGTATATTTGGTGTGTGCCTTCGTGGACACCGTCGGTGCCGTCGTACCCGTATAATACGTGCGATACGTGGTGGTGCCATAAAAATACGTGGTATTGCCAACGCTGACGTCATCTGCAGTCGTAGTCGCAACAGGAGAAACACCTACGGAAGCCGCAGCTGCCGCATACAGTATATTACCATACAAAAAAGCTTCGGTACTGCAGTAAATATATGTGCCTTCCGAAGGATAGGCATACGAAAACAGAGCATAGCCGTCCGCGTTGGTAAACTCACCGTTCAGTTTGGTGCTTCCCAACTGCAAAGCCACCGGTACGTTCATCAGCGGATTGCCGTTTGCATCCAGCAAACGAGCTGCGACTTTACCATCCTTGTTGTAGATAATCAGTTGAGTACCAACCGAGATAACACCATCGTTTGCTTCGGTAGTGCCGCCTGTATGCACCGTACTCTCGGTCGCATTCGTGGTGGTCTCAATCGTAATCTCGGTTAGAGTCGAGGTAGTATCCGTACCCATCGATTGTTCGGTCGCCGTCGCACTCGTAATCGATTCGGTTATTACGGTCGTTGCAGTAGTGAGCGTGTCCGCACTTGCATCCGTCGACTCGGCAGTCATCGCGGTCGTAACACCCTCTTCTCCAGTCGCATCGGTCGATGCAGTGGTCGATTCTTCCGCTAACGCAAACGGACAGCACGCCACCTGCGCCATCAACAGCAACACAGATAGAATGGCAGTATATCTTTTCATACTGTAAACACCTTTCATCACAAAATTGCCTTTTTATTAGGATACCATATTTTCTTTCAAAAGTAAATAACCAATATTTTTATTATTTGAAGGACAGGCTATTGATTATTATTACTAAATCTTTTATAATAAATCAAAATGGGAGGGATTTTGTATGCAGAACATATTGAGACGCACTTGGGCGGAGATCGATCTGGACCGTCTGTGCCACAACTATACGGTCATCAAAAGCGCAACTTCCGCCGACAGCACTATTATGGCGGTGATCAAAGCAGACGCATACGGCCACGGCGCCGTAACCGTTGCAAAAACGTACAGCGAACTCGGAGTTGGCTTTTTTGCCGTTTCCAATTTAGAAGAAGCGTTGCAATTACGCGCCGCTGACATTCAGCAACCCATTTTGATTCTCTCCTATACCCCTCCCACGCAAGCAGCCACTTTGGCACAAAACAATATCACGCAGACCATCGTGGATCTCCCCCACGCTCTGGCATTTCAGAAAGCGGCGCAAGATGCCAATGTAAACGTGCGCGTGCACCTAAAAGTAGACACGGGCATGACACGCGTCGGATTTGTGCACCAAACCGCAGAAGACCGCGCGATCGCTCTGGAAGAATTGACAACCGCCGCGCGTTTGGAAAATCTCATTCCCGAAGGCATTTTCACCCATTTTGCCACTGCGGACGATATGGATGACACTATGGCGCGCGCACAATTTGAGCGGTTTACTCAAACCGTGGAAGATCTTGCCGATCGCGGCATTTCTTTTACGTTCAAACATTGTTGCAACAGCGCCGCCATCGAGCGCTTCCCCGAGATGCATCTTGATCTGGTGCGCCCCGGTATTATCTTGTACGGCTTGGCACCGGACGCATCCTGGATGCAGGATCTGCTGCCTTTAAAGCAGGTTATGCAACTCAAAACTTCCGTTTCGATGGTAAAATCGATCAAAGCCGGCACTTCCCTCAGTTACGGTGCTACTTACACCGCACAAAAAGATATGCAGATTGCCACCGTTTCCATCGGTTACGCAGACGGTTATCCGCGCGTCATGGCAGGAAAAGCCTACATGCTGGTGAACGGACAAAAAGCACCCGTAGTCGGCAGAGTCTGCATGGATCAATGTATGCTGGACGTTACCGATCTGTCTGTCAAGCCCGGTGATGAAGTTACCGTGTTCGGCGACGGTCTGTCCACCGACATCTACGCCGCGTGGATGAACACCATCAATTATGAAGCGGTGTGCTGTGTCGGTAAACGCGTACCGCGTATTTACATCAAAAACGGCACATACTTCGATTGTGAAAATTCAATCTTTCATCCGAGCGAGGACGAGATATGAGCAAAAAGGTATTGGTAGCAATGAGCGGCGGCGTAGACAGCGCCATGACCGCGGCATTGTTGCTGGAAAGTGGATACACTTTACACGGCGCAACCATGCAGTTGTACTGCGGTAAAGGCGATGAAGCGGTGTGCGGTTCGGGGCGCGATGCGGCAGATGCCGCCGCGTTGGCAGAGTCGCTGGGATTTCCGCACGAAACACTCCCCTATACCGATGAATTCGCAAAGCAGGTCATCAGCCGTTTTGTGGACGGATACGCCAAAGGTGAAACGCCCAACCCGTGCATTGAATGTAATCGGTATATGAAATTCGATCAACTGTTACAACGGGCAAAAGCGCTGGATTGCGCGTATATTGCCACCGGACACTATGCACGCGTGGAACAGGACCCGACAAGCGGACGATACCTGCTGAAAAAGCCGTTTGATCTGTCCAAAGATCAAACGTACGTGTTGTATCACCTGTCCCAGGAACAGTTGGCGCACACGATGTTTCCGCTTGGCGAATACCTGAAAAGCGATATTCGTCAAATGGCCGCAGAACGCGGTTTTTCGATGGCAACAAAGCCCGATAGCCAAGACATCTGTTTTGTCCCTGACGGCGATTACGCGGCGTTTTTGCGCGAATATGCAGGCGTTATCGCCAAGCGTGGCGATTATATCGATACAAACGGTAAAACGATCGGCACACACGAAGGACATATCCACTACACCATCGGTCAACGCAAAGGACTGGGTGTAGCATTCGGGCAGCCGATGTACGTCATCGATAAAGATGCAAAGCACAACACCGTAACCCTTGGTACAAAAGAGCAGTTGCCCGTTACCGCGCTGTTTGCCGATGACGTCAACTGGATCTCCATTGAAAATCTGACCGCGCCCATCCGTGTAACAGTCAAAACGCGGTATCACCAGCCCGAAACCCCCGCCACCGTTTCCCCTGCAGACGGCGGCGTTTTGGTAACGTTAGACCGTCCGCAAGTCGCAGCGCCCGGACAAGCCGTGGTGTTTTACGACGGCGACACGGTCGTTGGAGGCGGCACCATCCGCGAATTGAAACGATAATCGGAGGTACTATGGAACCCATTGCTATCATACACACCGATTTCCCCGAAAAATTCGGCATTCCGCGACAAAGCGGTCTGGTAGACACGCGCGGCGTGATTGAATTTTTACCGCCATATAACGATCCATCCGCCGTCAGAGGATTGGACGGGTTTTCACACATTTGGATTTTGTGGCAGTTTTCAGAAAACCTGAAAGACGGATGGTCTCCCACCGTGCGACCGCCGCGTCTTGGCGGAAATACGCGTATGGGCGTATTTGCCACCCGTTCACCGTTTCGTCCCAACCCCATCGGATTATCCTGTGTGAAACTGGAAGCGATCGAAACCGTAAGCGACAACGCACCGTTGCTCATCGTCAGCGGTGCCGATTTGATGGACGGCACACCGATCTATGATATCAAACCGTATCTCCCCCACGCGGATTGCATTCCCGAAGCGACAGGCGGTTTTTCCGCACCTCTCACCGCGTATGCTCTCAAAGTGGAGTTTCCTGCACATTTTGAATGCGAAAAGCGCGAAGAATTGATCAAAATCCTCGAACAAGATCCGCGCCCGTCGTATCACAACGATGAACGCACCTACGGTTTGAGTTTTGCAGGTTACGAAATCAAATTTCACGTCGAAAAGGACACGGTATATGTGGACGACATACAAAAGCCGTAACTCACATCGCCGGCAGAGAGGTGAACAGATGGATATATCACGCAAGACCGTATGCTTTGTTACCAGCACGTTACAAGGAGGCGGTGCGCAACGGGTTTTGGTGAATATCGCAAATCGCTTTGCGCAAGACGGTTGGCAAACACATCTGATTTGCTTTGTCAGCCAAAACATACCGGCACTGTTTTCGGTGGATCCCGCTATCCATCTACATCATTTGCCGCGCGGATACACCATTAAAGACAAACTCATGCCGCGCTGCACCGCCATGCTGCGTGCTTTATTACAAGAGATCTCTCCTGACGTTGTGATACCGTTTTTGATGCCCACCACCGCATACACTTTCCGCGCCGCAAAAAAACTGGGAATCAAAATAATCGTCAGTGAGCGAAACGATCCGGTTCGCACCCCCGTAGACCCGTATTGGAGGCGATTGCGGGATCATATTTTCAAGCATGCAGACGGTTGTGTTTTTCAAACAGAAAACGCCTTCTCCTATTTTGGCGATACCGTCAAACGACACGCGATCATCCGCAACCCTATCAATTTAGCCGGTACCCGCACCGATCGTATTACAGCCGCCGAACGCGAAAACCGCGTGGTGTGCGTTGGCAAATACGAGCCACAGAAAAACCTTGATTTCCTCTTGGAAGTTTTTAACGAGTTTTCAAAAACACATCCGCAGTACATATTGGAAGTATACGGGAATGACTATCACCGTCGCCGTCTGCCGCTTCAGCAAAGAGCCGCGGCACTCGGCATCGCTGATAAAGTATATCTTCACGAAGCGCGTCCCGATATTTTCGACGTCATTTACAACGCACGTATGTGTGTACTACCGTCCAAATACGAAGGGATGCCCAACGCGCTGATCGAGAGTGTGTCTTTGGGCGTACCCAGCATCGCCAGTGATTGCCCCGCATACGGTGGACGAGAAATTGTTCGCAACGGTGAAAACGGTTTTCTGCTCCCTGTGAATGACCATACCGCTTTCGTAAACGCTATGTGCCGCTTGGCAGATGATGACGCACTGGCAGATACATTCACACAAGAAGGTAAAAAAACCGCCGAACTATTTTCTATCGACCGCATCTACCCACAATGGAAAGCGTTGGTTTTGGATATTCTAAAAGCATAATCGGAATAAGAAAAAAAGAGAAGGTATCCTAACGGAGTGCTCCGAAGATACCTTCTCTTTTTAGTTGTGCATCAATCCACCGAAATACTTGTCATATTCATCCGGGGTAAAACGATCTCTGCCGCCCGCAGAGAAAAAGGTAAACTCGCCAAAAAAGAACCGTTTCGGCGTTCCCATCATATCAACCCGCACGTGTTCAAAACGTTCAGACAACCGCTCCGCCGTTTCCAGCATCTCTTCAAAATAAGGCGGTTTGTCATACATCACCGTCCCACGCTCGTATCCGTACGAAAACGGCAGTTCACGAAACTCACGATCTACCACCATCTGGAACGGTTCGTTATTTTCGCTGTTCCGTTCCAGTTCGCGTACCACCAGGACAAACGCCGCTTTACCGTTAAAACAATAAAATTTGTAGTCTGTCAGTTGGGGTATATACTCCATCAACAGAAAGTTGTTCCAAAACCCGTACACCGGCTCGTTTTTGTATAAACCGTAATGCACACCTTTCACATAGTCAAGCACACGGTTCACGACTTTACGGTTGTAAACAGCCTTATTTTCAATCACAACATTCAAACCGCTGGCATTGGTCGGCTTGATCACAAACCGCTCCGGTAATTGCTCCCACCGCTTAGCAGATATACCGTGATACACCACCCCTAAGCACGTGGGCAATAATTCACCGTATCCTCTTTTCAGCAGCCACCGTCTCACTTTACCCTTATCGACATACTTTCTGTAACGCCGATACCGTGCCTGCGTCTTGTTGCGGTTAAGCGTTTCATTATAGGTGGTGGGAGACTGCGGCAACGCATATCCCCACTCTTTTTCAAACGACTTTTCCACTCGTTGACGGCGGCGGAATACCGCCTCTATCAACTCCGAAAACTTCATGCGGGCAAACAACGCCTTGACCTGCAGATAGTGCTTCGGATAAAAATCCATCGACAATCGCTTTTCAAGATACGTGATGATCTGCGACGATGCAACGGCAACATCAGCGGATACAGACCAATGACGGCCGCGCATCACACATTCGCCGTCGCAGGAAATTTCAAATACCTTTTGTCGTGCATAAGACACAAACATCGATGCGGCAGTATCTTCCGCATTCACGCAAACCGTTTGTGGTTTGACCACCTTTAGTATCTTCAAAAACGTACCGCGCCCTTTGGGAGTTTGATGTAAAGATGCGGTGTACAGATCCACTTTTTTTGAAAAAGCGTTTTGCGCTTGCAAAAAGCACTCATCACGCACCAACACCGCCACTTTCACGGCGTTTTTGGCTTGATAGTTGATCAGACGAATCAACCACCCGTTGTTGTCAACTTCAGACAAGACATAGCAGATCTTCCCAAGTCCTTTAAGTTTCATTCTCAACTCCTGTATCATCTGACAGCCAGCGTTTCTTATCCATCAACTCGTAGAAAAAGGTTCTGGATATCGAATAAATATACATATCGTGATACGCGTTCCGTTATAGTACTTATACTCTTTCAGACACGCTTCTTTTGTCAAGCCCAGCGCATCGTGTATTTTCAAACTCACGCTGTTAAAAGCAAACACCTCGGTGAATATCTTGCGAACATTATAAAACCGAAACAGATAATCCATAAATTTCGCCGCCGCAAACAAGCCGTAAAACCGAGACTGGAATTTTGGCTTGATATAAACGGTAATTTTCATATGGCTGTCGTTTTTCATATAATCGTATGCCAACGCAAAACCGATCAAGTTATCTTTTTGGTCAAAAATCAGCTTGAATTCCGCATACTTTTTCTCGATGTGCCGCTTGAACACAGGTTCAAATTGTTCAATCGTGAGATACTGCCTCGTCGGCAGGATGTTCAACCGCTGATCCTGATCGCTGTATATCTCGTAGATCTCCGCTAAATATTCATCCCTAAAATTCACAAGTCGCACCGTGTTTTTCATATGCCACACCCTTTAGGACTGTTTTAATTTTTCGTTTTTACAGTGAACCGCTTGCATCAACGTGCTGTCCGCATCCACTGCACGCGCCTGCTCAATAACAGATAACACATCTTTTGGCAGGCAAGAACCACCATATCCGCGATTGTCTTCATATACGAAGGTGTGACTTCTGCCGATGCGGGGATCCGCCAACCATATTTCCCTGGCCTTATTATAATCAACGTGCAATTTTCGCGCTAAATCATACATCTCATTACAAAAAATGACCTTGGTCGCCAAAAAAGCGTTTTCCATATATTTCGCAAACTCCGCCTCATCCGAATCAGTAATATAGATTTGCACGTTCGAGGTATATACCTGTTTGTAAGCGCAAATAGCACGGTCAACCGCCGCGGCATCACCACCAAACGACAACCACTGTCTGTCGGATAAGTTGGCAAACGGATGCGCCACCGTTTCGCCGTAATATTCCGGCTGAAAAACAATGGATTTATGATATTTCAGTGACATTTCACGCGTGAAACCGACGTATACGGTAGAGCGCAATACGATGGTCTGCACTTCCAGCCAACCGATCACCTCTTCCACGATGCTCGTATTACAACTGCCGTCCGCATTGGAAGGAGTGGGAACACAAACAAAAGCGATGTCGCATCCGTTGATGGCTTCTTTCGTGCCGATTCCCAGCGGTTGGTCATATATTTCAGCATCTGTAAAAAGCGCCGCCATCGCCTTTCCTACATGTCCATAGCCTACAATTCCGATTTTCATATTCTAACCCTCTCTTTTGCGATAGAGTGTATTATTCATCCGTTTTCATCGCCCAATCATCGCCGAGCGCTGTCATCCACATGTTGCCGATATTGGAAATGGAAAGCATTGTGCGCACCGCCGCACCATTATCGGACAGTGTAGCAGCCAATTCAGGAGAACGAATGGCCGCCGTCATCGCTTCCACCAATGCCAACGCATCTCCCATCGGCACCAGTAAACCGTTTTCGCCATGTCGGATCGTGGCACGTGCACCACCACCGTGACAGTCGGTGCAAATGGTTGGCAATCCGATCGCCATTGCTTCGATCATGGAATTGGATATGCCTTCCCGATCGGAAGTGGACACAAACATCGCATCATGCAAAACCTCTTCATGCACGTGCGGTGTAAAATCAAAAAAGGTGACAACCTCTTGCAACGCTTTTTCTTTCACCAATGACAACAGTTGTTGTTTTTCGCTACCGTCGCCATAAATGTGCAACCGATAATCCGGATATTGCTCATACAATAATCCGAACGCCTGTATCAGCAACGGCAGATTTTTCGGTTTTTCCACCCTGCAAAACGTGACGATGTTCCGATTTCGCGCAGCTGTGGACGGCATTGGTAAATTCTCCATGATCGGGTTGGGTATCACATACGTTTTCAGTCGCGGCAGGTATGTATAAAACCGTCTCATCTCTTCTGTTTGAAAAAAAGCGGCTTGTGCGCGCGGATAAAAGTGCCTTTTCAGCAGATTGAAAACACTGTCTTTGGGAAACTCTATATCCGGAGAAGTGCATTCTGCAAAGGCAAAATCGTTAGGTAAAGTTTGCAAAGCTGCCGCCGTGGCTATATTGCAAAAGGTCATCCACGACACCACTTTATACGCCGGAAACCGTTTCACGTATGCGTAAATACGTCGTATATACAGATCCTCCAACTGTTTCAACTGCGCCTTCGCGGCTTGCATATCAGCAGCAGTAAAACTCGCATCTGCATCATACGGCAAAACCGTTTGCCGCTCGTACGGCACACAGGTAATATCTTCATTCACAAGAGTTTCTTCCCCGTCATGTAAAAGATACACCACTTCCACATTTTCGTGGACAGGAACAGAAACCTTCGGCGCATCCACAAGACAAATATCTATCTCCAAGCCGTTGTGATGCGGTTTACATGCATACATTTTATGGACGTCGAGCAGTACCAGCTTTACATTCACACCGTGTTCCGCAAGGTAATTTGCCACACGCACACAACGTCTTTCGGCACCGCCCACGCTATACGTATGCAAAATAAACATCACGTTTTCCATATTGTCCGTATCTTCCTTTATTGCGATGAAATTTCAGAAAAAGCATCAAACCAGCGTTTACATATTTCGTCCATCGACAGCGCTTGCTTGATTTTGACGGCGTTGCGGGATAACCTGTCTGCCAATCCCGCGTCAGAAGCCACTCGACGCATGGCTTCCGCCAAAGAACGAGCATCTTCCACGGGTACCAACAATCCGTTTTCACCGTCTTTTATAACCGCTGCGGCTCCGCCGCCGTGGCAATCGGTGCAAATCGTAGGCAGACCGACAGCCATCGCCTCTAACATGGAATTGGACATACCTTCAAACAGCGAAGATGAAACGAACATGGCACAATCATATATTTTTCCATGTACGTTGGTATCAAACCCGTGCAATTTTACCGCGTTGGTCAACCCTTTTTCGGCAATATAGCGCAATAACGGCTCGCGCTCATCGCCGTCGCCGAAAATTTGCAGATCATATTCCGGGAAATCGCGATAAAACAATGCAAATGCATCAATCAACAGCGGCAACCGTTTTGCTTTGCGCAAACGGCAGTAATTGACCACCGTGCGCCGTCTAACTCCTTCAAAACGCGGCAACTGCAGATCCGCCACGGGATTAGGAATCACGTATTTCTTTGTGTTTGGGAGATAATGGTAAAAATCCCGCTCGTCCCGTGTTTGAAACACGGCAGCCTGTGCTCTGGGATAATACCGCCGTTTCAGCGTATTGAAATAATGCGCCGTATCAAATTCAGCATCCGGTGCGTTGCATTCCACAAACACAAACTTGTGCGGCAGATCCTGCAACGCCGCCGCGCAAGCAACCGAATACAGCGATACCCACGAAACCACGACATGGTCGGGAAACCGAACGACAAACGAACGAATACGCTCGCTGTAAGAGCGGATCAAATCGTCAAACATCTTGTTGGTATACTGCGATTTACTGCCGCGTAATTTTTCTTTTCCGATTTTTGCTTTCGCGGGCTCACAAGCAATATATGGCGGCATCAGCTCTTTGCAATCATCTGCAGACAGCCGAAAAACGCGTATGCGTTCATCCAACGGGAAACAGATATCTTCAGCATCCAGCAACACTGCGATCACGCTATCGCCACGTTTTGCAAACGCATTTGCTATGGCGGCGCATCTACGCTCTGCGCCACCCATGCCAAAACTATGCAAAAAAAACATGACGTTCATTCAAAAAACTCCTACAATCCGCAAAATATCCCACATTACAAATTATAGTTTTATAATACACCCGAACAAAACGCATTGCAACACAAAATATTTACAGAGGAAAACCTTGAATATTTTGACACAAATTGACACTTATATGTTACGCATCACTGCACACAATACTGTTGCAAACGCAAAACAAATTTTTGTAATAGGAGTGTAGCGATCATGGCTAACAAAAGTGTCGTGCCCGAGGCTCGCGAAGGTCTCAACCGCTTCAAGATGGAAGCTGCCAACGAAGTCGGCGTGAACCTGAAGCAGGGTTACAACGGCGATTTGACCTCCAAGCAGGCCGGTTCCATCGGCGGCCAGATGGTCAAAAAAATGATCCAGGCGTATGAACAGAACAACCTGAAATAAGGCTGTTAACAAAAAAAGTCGGAGGCAATCGCCTCCGACTTTTCTTTTTGAGTTATGGGTTTGTACAAACGCCGCTTGCGTTAAAGTTATACGTTTTGCCGTTAATAACAAGCGACTTGTTCGCTACCATATAACCGCTCGCGTCGCAATAATACCACTTGCCATCGGTCTTTACCCACTTGGATTTGGTCATCGAACCATTGGAATCCAAGTAGATCCAGCCGTGGCTGTCTTTCTTCCAGGTTTCGGTAACCGCATAGCCGTCAGCACCGACATAGCACCAACCCTTAGAATCGGTTACCCATTTATTGGTGATCATCGCACCGTCAGCGCCAAGTTTCACCCAACCTTTGGAGTCTTTCTTCCAGCAGTTGGCTGCCATCGCGCCGTTTGCTTCAAAATAGTACCACTTGTTGTTCAGTTTCAACCATTTGCCGAACACCATATAGCCCTCTGCATCGCAGTAATACCATTTGCCGTCGGTCTTCACCCACTTAGATTTGGTCATCGAACCATTGGCATCCAGATAGATCCAGCCGTGGCTGTCTTTCTTCCAGGTATCGGTGAGTGCATAGCCGTCAGCGCCGACGTAGCACCAGCCTTTGGTGTCTTTGCACCACTTATTGATTTCCATCGCGCCGTCAGCGCCGAGGTGCACCCAACCTTTAGA
>JAZRQN010000138.1:0-17290 GCA_045649855.1 Acutalibacteraceae bacterium
AACTCTCAAAGCGCTTGCTGCTTAACCATGGGAAACAAAATATTTGTTTATCATAAGCAACCGCAATTGCCGACATTGCTCTAAAAGCTTCATTTCCGGCAGCGGTAAGGGGATTTTCAAAGCGCTGATCGCTCAAGGAAAATAGATTTTTAATATCATCAGCCGTATATTTAATTTTGCTGTGTTCCAATCCTTTTAGCACCAGTTCTTTCACGGAAACATTCTCGGCAAACAGCGGATATGATTTATCCATATAGCATGAAAATTCCGCTAATTCATCCAACGAAATATATTCATTGTTTATCTGCGCTCGTGGCTGTTCAAACAGAATGAAATTCTCCGGCTTGTGCTTGTACATGGATAACAAATAACTGATTGCCCAAATTCCGGAATCAATTTCTCCAATCATCTCATTGATTCCAACAACGAAGGAAAACTTCGAATTGTTTAAAACGTCGTGAGCTGAATAAAAAGCAGAACTACAGTGAATATAACCATCGTTAATAATGGTAATATTTTTTATTCTCATTATTGTATCACCTCACAATTTTTACATCCCAGACTACTATTGGACCTGGCATAGCACTAACTACGAACACAGGGGACGGTTCTATGTGTTACCCTGTGTTACCCTGTTCAGAGAACCGTCCCTTTGTGTTCTGTGTTCTTTTTGTTCGTGTGTTATTGATAGCGATAGGGTATATCATATGCTTTTGCATACGCTTCGGCTTTCGATTCGGGTTCAACAGTCAAAACTACCTGTTCGGGAAAAACAAATATATTCCACTCCGGAAACGTAACGACGGAGGAAGGAATTATAATTTCTTGCAAAGCAGTCGGATGATATCCGAACGCATCTCCGAGGATTTCCGTTACGGTGGACGGGACGGTGTATGTCGTTGCAGACTGTCCCTCAGGATATGCAATCAAAACCGTTTTATCTTTGTTATACAGAATACCATCCTCTGCACAGAACAGCTCATTTTCTGGATCGACAGAAATTTCGGTTAAAGCAGTACAACGAAAAAACGGATGACTGTCAATTTGTTGCACACCACGCGGAATGGTTACTTTGGCTAAACTGTAGCATCGATAAAACGGTGCGCCATCTATTACCGTCAGCGTGTCAGGCAGTTCAATATTCGTCATATGCGTATGCTGATAAAAAGCGTTGCAACCCAACACCTTCACAGGTTTTCCGTTGATCTCATCCGGGACACGAACGGTGGCTGCTGTGGAGTCGTTGTGTTCGGTGATGATAATGTATCCGTCTTTTTCCTCGTACGCATACGGAGTGTATGTTTGCGAGTCGGAAGCGGTTGCGGAGTTGTCGGTTGTCGAAGACTCGGATGTTGTTTGCTGACAGCCGAACAGCATAGAAAGACAAGCACATATCAACAATAAGCATATTATTTTTTTCATCTCAATCATTCCAATCGTAAGTAACACAGAACCGTCCCCTGTGTTAACCTGCTGATGTGTTTTGCTTCTTCCCCAAAACAAAAAAACAAGCCGTCGTTTTGCGGCTTGTGCATGGTTCAAAGGGTTTTATATACAGGGGGAATTCACCCAAAGGCATGACATGAGCACGAGCCGCGCAAAAAATGTTGTTCTGCCGACTGTACCATGTCAAACACCCCCTCATCTATTCTATTTTTATCATATCAAATCGCCGTGTGTTTGTCAATGTTGCGTTTTCTTCGAAAAAATTCGAATGCGGAAAACCGCATCACGTTACGTGATGCGGTTTTCCGTTACATCGGCATTCAGACCGAAACTGATCTGCAAGGCTTCGTCTACCCTATTCATCGACAGCTCGTCCAACCGTCCCATATGTTCTTTCAACCGTCTTTTATCGATGGTGCGAATCTGTTCGAGCAAAACGATGGAATCTCGCGCCAAACCGCTGGCGGTGGATTGTACCTGGATATGGGTCGGCAGATTTGCCTTATCCTTTTGGCTGGTGATGGCGGCGGCGATCACGGTGGGACTGAACCGATTTCCCACGTTGTTCTGCACGATAAGCACAGGGCGCACACCACCTTGTTCAGAGCCTATGACGGGGCTCAAATCGGCATAATAAATGTCTCCTCTGCGGACATTCATGCTTTTCACTCCTTGTGCTTTTTGATTTCACAATCAGTATTGCCACGGTGCAAAATCTTTATGCAATACATACTATGCGGCACACAAAAAGTTTGTCCAAAAATAGTGTTTATTTTTTGCATAATATATGTTATACTGAAATATATATAACCATTATCGCAAAATGGAGGCGTACATTTTGGCAAATGCATTTACAGCAGGCGTAGAGCCGGGCGGCTTACGCTCCATGGAAGAAATCAAAACACTCGTTTGCTATCTTTTGCACAGTGTGAAAGAACCCGTTGCGCGCGAGATGATTTTAGAGATCATTGCAGGCAACGGTATGGCGAACTTTTTCGATACGGGTGCCGCGATCGAAGATCTGATCAAACGCGGACACATTGCAGAAAGCGGCAGCGGTATGCTGGGCATCACGGCGACAGGCAGTGAGATTGCCGAAGTGCTGGATGTCAGTCTGCCTTACGTATTACGCGAACGATCGGTCAAGATTGCCTTGCAGTTGCTCACCCGTATGCGCAGACAGCGGGATGCGCACGTGGAGATCAACGAGACCGACCACGGACATATGGTAACCTTGCAACTCAAAGACGGCGAACGCACCATGATGGAAGTTACCGTTGCCGCCGCTGACAGCTTGCAGGCCGCCGCTATCAAACAGAACTTTTTGAACGATCCGACCTTCTTATACCGCACCACCATCGCCGTTCTCAACGGACAGATCGACGAAGACGGCAGAGGGTTGCGTGTACTCCTGTAACCGATCGGCAAAAGAAAGGATGTTGAATATGAATCGTACCACTTCGTTTGAACGTAACAACCTCACCATGTTGACCGACTTTTACGAGATCACCATGGCGAACGGTTTTTTTGAGACGGGCAACCGCGATCGCATTGCCTACTTTGATATGTTCTATCGCCGCGTGCCGGACGGCGGCGGTTTCGCCATTATGGCGGGTGTGGAACAGTTGGTGCAATATCTGAAAAACCTCTCGTTCACCGAAGAGGATATTGCATTTTTGGAAAGCAAAAAGCTGTTCAATGCTGAGTTCCTCGACTATCTGCGCAACTTCAAATTCGAATGTGATGTATGGGCCGTGCCGGAAGGTACTCCCATTTTCCCGCACGAGCCGATCGTTACTGTGCGCGGCCCTGCCATGCAGGCGCAGTTCATCGAAACGATGATTCTGCTCACCGTCAACCACCAGACCCTCATTGCCACCAAGGCAAACCGCATCGTGCGTGCTTCCGAGGGAAAAGCGGTGCTGGAATTCGGTTCTCGCCGTGCGCAAGGCTACGACGGCGCTATCTACGGTGCCAGAGCGGCGTATATCGGCGGTTGTGTGGGTACTGCCTGTACTATCGCTGATCGCGATTTCGGTATCCCTGCGTTGGGGACAATGGCGCACAGTTGGGTACAGTTGTTTGACACCGAACTGGAAGCGTTCAAAGCGTACGCACGCACCTATCCGAAATCCTGCGTGCTGTTGGTGGATACCTACAACGTCTTGAAATCGGGTATTCCCAACGCCATTCGTACCTATCACGAAGTCTTGGAACCGATGGGTTGCCGTCTGAAAGGCATTCGCATCGATTCGGGCGACATTACATATCTCAGCAAAAAAGCCCGACAGATGCTGGACGCGGCAGGGCTCACCGATTGCGCCATCACCGCTTCCAATTCGCTGGACGAATACATCATCCGCGACATGAGCCGTCAGGGCGCTAAAATCGACAGCTACGGTGTCGGCGAGCGACTCATCACCGCCGCTTCCGATCCCGTGTTCGGCGGTGTGTACAAGCTTGCCGCCATCGAGGACGGCGACGGTAATATCGTTCCGCGTATCAAGGTGAGCGAAAATATCGCCAAGATCACCAATCCCTGCTTCAAAAAATTGTGGCGCTTGTATGACAGAGAAAGCGGCAAAGCGCTTGCCGACGTACTGACCTTGCGCGATGAAGTGATCGATGACAGCCAAGATTATGAGATCTTTGATCCCGAGCACACCTGGAAACGCAAACTGGTGTACAACTTCAAAGCAGTGGAACTGCAACAGCAGTTGTTCAAAAACGGTGAATGCGTATACGAACTGCCCACCGCAGACGAACTGCGCAACTACTGCAAACAACAGGTGGATTTGCTGTGGGATGAAGTGCTGCGTTTTGAAAATCCGCATAAATACTACGTTGACCTGTCGCAAAGACTGTGGGACGAAAAACACGCTTTGCTCGCACACCACAACAAATGAGCGGACAAGTTGACATCCTGCAAATGCCATGTGCACCTGCCGCTCTCATCCATCGGCTGAACGCCGCCGGGTTTGAGGCGTTTGCGGTTGGCGGTTGCGTCAGAGATACACTGTTGGGACTGTCCCCTGACGATTGGGACATCACCACTTCTGCCACACCCGAACAAACCAAAGCCGTGTTTGCCGATTGCCGCGTCATCGAGACGGGTTTGCAACACGGTACGGTTACCGTGCGGTATGAACACCAAAATTATGAGATCACCACCTATCGCGTGGACGGCTCGTATCACGATAACCGTCATCCGGATGCCGTTTCCTTTACAAATTCACTGTTCGAAGATGTAAAGCGAAGAGACTTTACCGTTAATGCAATGGTATGGCATCCTGCGGAGGGCATCGGTGATTTCTTTGACGGACAAACCGATCTCAAAAACAAGGTGTTGCGCACGGTGGGAGACCCTATCAAGCGGTTTTCGGAAGATGCACTGCGTATTTTACGGTTACTGCGCTTTTCTGCGACATACGGTTTGACCGCAGAACCACAGACAAAATCCGCCGCCTGCGCTCTTGCGTCGCATTTGCAGAATATCGCTGTGGAACGTGTTCGAGTGGAACTGGAAAAACTGCTGTGCGGCGACTTTGCCGCCGCTGTGATCGGTGATTTCGCGGAAATTTGGCAGGTTATCCTGCCCGAAGTGGATATGACAAGTGTTATCGCTTTACAAAAACTCCCCAAAGAGCCTGTTTTGCGGTGGGCATATCTGTTACAAGACGCGCCGGCAGAAGCGATTTTACGGCGGTTGAAAGCGGATAATGCCACCATTTCGCAGGTGTGTACGCTGATAAACGGGCGTTCTCTCTCCCCGACCACCGACCGCATCTCTTTAAAACACGCATTGCACAGATATGGTGAAACAACGCTGCGTGGTATCATTGCGTTACAAAGCGTGTGCGGTGATGCGGCGCGTTGGGCGGAAACGGAAGCGGCGTTGCAAACGCTTTTAAAAACCAAGCCGTGTTATCGATTGAAAGATTTACAGATCACGGGCGAACATCTGCTGTCCTGCGGACTGCAAGGACGCAAGGTCGGTGAAATGCTGGAGTATCTGCTCACCGCCGTGATGGAAGAAACCTGTGAAAACGAAACCGGTGCTTTGCTGACACTGGTAAAACAGAATATATAAAAAAGAACTTTCTCAAACGAGAAAGTTCTTTTTTTGTCGATATGTCCGCGGAGAAACCAAAAAGGTTTCGCGGAAACACTTTGTGTAATACGCCGGATCATCAAATCCGACCGCTCGCGCAATATCGGTGATGGAAAGGGTCGTTTCACACAGTAGCTCCAACGATTTTTCCAGACGATAACGGCGCAAATACACCGAAAAATTATCTCCGAAATGCAATTTGAACTGTCTACAGAAATGCCCCTGACTGACAAATAATGCCGCCGCCATGTCGGCGGAGGTAATCGTTTCCGCATACCGATCGCGCAGAACGGTCAGCACCTGCCGCGTGAACACCTCTTCGCGCGGACGATCCACCGCTCTCAAATATCCTTGCCGTTTCAGATAGGCAAACAACAGTAGCAACCGCCCTTGCACTTCCATTCGCCAACCATCCGCACGGGACAACAGCGCATCGTACACCTGCAGTACCGCCTCCCCTACTTCGCGCTCGTGTACCACAGGGGTGAGCACCACCGCGCCTTCTTCCAGCGCCTTGACGAGTACCGCATCCTGCAACAAAGCAGCGTCAAAGCAGATACAACGGTTGACATAGATCGAACCTTTCGAAATCGCGGTGTAGTGCAATTCATACGGCGACACCAAAAAGGTGTCCCCTGCGTGCACTGCATACGTTCGGTTACCCACATGCAATGTCGCCTCGCCATTGAGGATGGTAACCATCTCAATTTCGCGGTGGTTATGACAAAAGGTGGTTTCGTTTTCGCTCAACGGTTTCTCCCAATCACGCGCATACACCGCAATGGGCAATCCGTCGTATCGCTCTTTGAAATCATCGCACAGCATTGTATCACCACATCAATTTAATCATAGATTTCGTCAATTATTTCATTGAAACATCAACTGTATTATAGTACGATAAATGTATTAAGTCAAGGAGGGATAGGTATGAAACAACCGTTCAAACGCAACTGGAAAATTTTATATACCGATTACCAAGGACCTGTCAAACGCGCGGTGGAACTCACCGCGCGTGAAATGGGGGCTATCACCGTGCGTGATGCAGGTGTTTACTGCGTGCACGTGCTGCCTGTAGAGAAATGGGCGAACAATGCGAACGAAAACGCCGTGATCATCGGCACGTTTGACAGTGATCCGATTTTTGCACAATACATTGCAGAAATGCCCACTAACGGATTTGCCGTCAAAGTGGTGGACAACCCCGTATCCCCCTCGCACCAGTTAGTTCTGGTGTGCGGCGACACACCTGCAGGCGTATACTATGCGGCGGCGCATTTTGTGGATGATTGCTTTGCCGCTGTTGCTCCCAACCGCAACGGCTTATGCTTCCGTGACGAAATCTTTTTAAATCGCCTGCCGCAATACGAATACATCACCGCACCGAAAGCCAAAACACGCAGTCTGTTCACCTGGGGACATCCCATCAACGATTATCGGAAATGCATCGAAACGCTCGCACGCCTGAAATTCAATCAGATCATCGTGTGGAACGACTATCTACCGATCAACGCGGAAGAGTTTGTGGACTATGCGCACAGTTTCGGATTGTCGGTAGTTTGGGGATATGCATGGGGCTGGTTCCCCGATTGCACCAAAGCTGACCTGAAAAAGCTGGATCAGTTGAAGGCAGACGTCATCGACACCTACAACCGTGTGTACAAAGGCAAGGGAGACGGCATTTACTTCCAATCTTTCACCGAACTGGGCGTAGATACCCTGCAAGGTAAACTGATCGCCGAGGTGGTTACCGATTTCGTAAACGATACCGTCTCCGAACTGCTGGAAAACGAACCTGGCCTGCTCATCCAGTTTGGTCTGCACGCAGACTCGGTGAAAACGCACGCAGAGCATCTTGCCAACATCGATCCTCGCGTACAAATCATTTGGGAAAACTGCGGCATTTTCCCGTACAGCCACGATTTTCGTTCCACCCCCACTTTGCAGAAAGATACACTCGATTTCACCAAACTGGTCATTGAGCAACGCCCCAAAATCCCTGTCGGCATGGTGTTTAAAGGGATGTTAAAACAAGATTGGCCCAACTTCGAGCATCAGGCAGGACCGTTCATTCTGGGACAGTCGTCCGAGGCGGTCATCAAACGGGATATAGAGATGTTCACCCCGATTTGGCGATATTTGCAAAATGAATGGATCAAAAACGGGGACTTTGCACATACACTCGCAAACACTTGCTTGGAAAACGCCACCGCCGATCTCAATTTCTGTATCGCTTCTCATATCGCAGATACCCCGTGGTATCCACTCGCTCTGTGCGCGGAATTGTTCTGGGATCCGACCCCCGATTATGCCGATATTGCCAATCGCGTCAGCCGCAGATCGTTTGTCAATTTCGCATAATACCGCTTTGACGGGACGATGTAGGCATCGTCCCCTACACACAAACAAAAAAAGACCGCTCAACGATCAGTGATCAGTTGAGCGGTCTTTTGATTTATTGCTTAGATTTCGGGGAGGGTGATCTGGATCTCGTGGCCCTTTTCAGCAGATTCACAGATACCGGACAGGATCGCCTGGTTGCGAATGATCTGAGAGGTGGGCACGGGAGCGGGTTTACCCTCTTTCACGGCATCCATGAAGGAGCGGATCTTCAAACCAAAGAGGCCGGTTTTGGGAGCAGGCAGAATCGGAACAGTCGTTTCCACCTGTTCGCCGCAAACCTCATGATAGATGGTCATGGGGCCGCCGACGGTGCCGTTCCAGCATTCGGTGGACGGGATACGCAGACCGCCTTTGGTGCCGAGGATGATGGTATCACCGGGAGTGTCAATGTTTGCCGCCCAGCTGATACGGAAATCGACGATGATGTCGCCTTCCAAGCGGATAAAACCAGCAGCGAAGTCGTCAACGCCAAACTTGGAGGCATATTCTTTCTTCGCATAACCGCAGTAGTTGGGGTCAGTGCCGAAGAACGCCGATTTGTAACCGGTTACGGACAGCGGCTTCGGATAGCCGATTGCATTGAGCACCATATCGAGAGGATAGCAGCCGATGTCGCCCAGAGCGCCCAGACCACCGGTTTCTTTCTCGATAAAGGTAGTGCCGTAAGGAGTCGGGATACCGCGGCGACGGCCGCCACCGGTCTGGATATAGTAAACCTTACCCAGTTCGCCGGAATCGACGATCTTTTTGATCATCTGCATATTGGGATCCAGACGGGGCTGGAAGCCGATAGACAAAATCATACCGGTCTCTTTTTCTACTTTCAGCAACTCGGCAGCTTCTTCCATGTTCACGCACATAGGTTTCTCGAGCAGAACATGCACGCCTTTTTGCATCGCATAAATTGCAGGCGGCACGTGCTGGCAGTTGTAAGTACAAATCGAGACAGCGTCCAGCTTCATGTCGGGGTCATCCAGCATTTCTTTATGACCGCCGTCATAGCATTTCACGCCCTCAAGACCCATCTTCTCGCAGAACGCTTCCGCTTTACCGGGAACGATGTCGCAAGCCGCAACAATTTCAGCGTCCGCAAACTTCCTGTACGCCATAATGTGCGCTTCAGCGATCCAGCCGGTACCGATGATACCGATGCGCAGTTTTTTGCTCGCATCGATCTCTTTTGCTTCCGTGGTATCTTCCTTGAAACGATTGAGAATGTCTGCCATAATATATACCTCCAAAAATAATTTTTATTTATTGACCAATGGACTTGAGATATTCGCGGCTGACCTTGGCACACTCCATCGAGGTCATACCGCCGGACGGAGTATCCTGCTCCACAACGAGCCAGGAAGTACCCGCTTTTTCGCAAGCAGCAATAATTGCAGGAAAATCTTGCTTGCCGCCACCAACCGTACGCAGTTCAAATACGGTCGAGGTTGCAACCGCCTTGTCGTCTCCGATCAGTTCATACATGTTTTCGCTTTTCTCTCCGACAAAGTCCTTGAGATGCACCACAGGCGCGCGATTACTGTATTTGAGCACATAAGCGGCAGGATCCTCACCGGCAACTTTCACCCAGCAGGTGTCCAGCTCGGTCTGCAATGCAGGAATATTGTCATACATAATATCCAAAGCATACGCGTCGCCAATCTTCACAAACTCGAAATCGTGGTTGTGGTACAACAACGTAACGCCTTGACGTTTTGCTTCGTTGGCAAGCTTCTCCACATCCGCCATGGTCTCTTCATACCGTTCATGACCGGGACGGCGTTCTTCTTCCAAATACGGCAGTGCAATATATTCGCAACCGATTGCTTTATAGTCTTCAATCGCCGCACAAGAATCTGCAAGCAGGTCGGAAATCGTTACGTGAGCAGAAATGGGAGTCAATCCGATCTCTTCTACCATTTTTTTAACCTCGGCAGGTGAATGGCCGTATAAACCGGCAAATTCCACGCCGTCATATCCCATTTCTTTGATCGCTTTTAAGGTGCCTTTCAGATCTTTTTCCGCAAAATCGCGAACCGAAAACAGCTGAATCGCAATCGGGAACTGTTTCATAGCTTACCGCCTCCATAAAATATAAAATATTATGCCTATCATCAACAACAGTTTATCATACACACATCCGCTTGTAAAGTGAAAGCACACAAAAACAGAAGAACGAATATCCTGTTTTTGTGTAAAAGCACAATAAACCTCTGTGATTGTGGCTTTTGCGTTCACGCTCATTATAACATCCTGCTTATATTTTACTATAAATATTTTGACAAAAAATATTGTTTTTTTGACATCATCAAAAAAATCCGCCTTGGCTTTCGCCAAGGCGGATTCAAATCCATTATTTCAGCAGTGCTTCCACGGCATCAGCGGCAGGATCGAGGTCTTCACACAACACGCGCTCAATCTCTCCCTTGTCGCAAAGTTCCGCAACTTTCGGATCGATCGGCAGACGGGCGAGCACTTTACTGCCCATTTCTTCTACCGCTGCGGTCAGTGCCGCATCATCACCGAACACGGAAATTTTCTTGCCGCAATCGGGGCACACCACGTGGCTCATATTCTCCACAACACCGAGGATCGGGATGTTGAGCATACCTGCCATCTTATGTGCCTTTTCCACCACCATCTGCACCAGCGATTGCGGTGTGCTGACGATAACGTTGCCGTCCAGCGGCAAGCTCTGGTATACGGTCAGCGGTACGTCTCCCGTTCCGGGCGGCATATCGATAAACAACACGTCCAGTTCGCCCCAAACCACGTCGCTCCAGAACTGCTTAACAGCGCCTGCAAGAACAGGGCCGCGCCACACGACCGGCTGATTGGGGTCTTCAAGCAACAGATTGACCGACATCACCTTGATGTTCATATGGGTTTCTGCCGGCAAAATACCCAGCTCGCTCGCCTCGGCACGGCGGGTGATGCCAAATGCCTTGGGAATGGAAGGACCGGTGATATCCGCGTCCAGAATACCGACTTTGTAGCCGCGACGCGCCATCAAAACCGCCAACATCGCTGTAACGGAAGATTTGCCGACACCGCCTTTGCCGCTGCTGACAGCGACTACTTTTTTAATCGCACTGTAAGCATTTGCTTTCTCGTGCAAATCCGCTTCACTGCATTTGCTGCTGCAGTTACTGCAATCGTGGGAACATTCGCTCATGAACTTGTCTACCTCTTTTATATTGGACTTTATCGCGCACCGTCGTGATTGAAAATGACGGCAACCGTCTCAAACAAAATCTTCAGATCCATCGCAAGAGAGCGGTTTTCGATATACTCTATATCATACACCACTTTTTCTTCGGGGTCAAGGTCATAACCGCCGCGCACCTGCGCCAATCCAGTAAGACCGGGCGTTACCAACAAACGCTGTTCGAAACCGTCGATGTATTTTGCAAATTCATCGTAGAAAATATCGCGTTCGGGACGAGGACCAACCAAGGTCATATCTCCCACAAAAATGCAATACAGTTGCGGCAGTTCATCCAAACGGCATTTACGCAAGAACGAACCGATACGCGTGGTACGGGGATCTTCGGAACTCGCCCACTGTGCACCGTTCTTTTCCGCGTCCATATGCATCGAACGGAATTTAAGAACTTTAATGGGCTTGCCGTTCTTGCCCAAACGCTCTTGTCTATACAATATCGTTCCGGGCGAATCCAATTTGATACAAACCGCAATAATCGCCATCGGCAACGCCAACAGGATCATCGCAAAAAGGGAAGCCACAATATCAAACGCACGTTTGATAAATAAAAACGTCTTGCTTCCGGACACACGTTGAACACGCGGTGCCACAAAAAACTTCTTATATTTCACTTCACTACCCATGTGAATCTCAATCAATTCAGAGTGTTCGTTTTGCTGCACGCAGTTCTCCCCTTTCTACTGAATCATTTGGAATATTCTACCCATTGAATAGCAAAAAATCAAGAAAGGTTGCTAAATTGTAACCTTTTTTAGCATTTGTAAAGGCGTATAAAATATACACATCACTTCACACAGACCGCATCTTTGCGTCTTTTGACGCGTCGCACGATCTGGAAGATCAAAATGCAAACGCAGATCAACAACAGCGCACCGATGATCAGCACTGCACAATTCATAAAAAACTCTTCAGGTAAAATGCGGATAATGGCATCTTCTCTGGGACTGAACCACCAGTTATCCTGCCCGGGGAAACAAACGGTGTGGAACATTTCAAACGTCCAATCAAAGTCCACCGCCGCCATTACGCCTACCGCCGCGAACGCCAGCAGTGCCGCCGCCGCGGAAAATACGTTGGCGTTCATTCCTAACGGACGGCAAAGCCGCACCACCCGTCGTTTGTGCAGTATCAGCAACACCGCCACCGTTACCGCGCATACCGCCAAAACGGACGCGTTGAGCATAAACAGCACTTTACAATCCGCAAAATGTGCAGCACCTTCCGCAGAGTGCTTAAACACACCCGTACCGAACGTTTTGCCCGGAATGGTGAGATAGTCCATCACTTCATCATACGCTTCGCGTATGGTAGCAACATCTTTTCTCGCATCTTCCGCAAGGCCAAGCGGTTCTATCTGGCAATAATAAAACGGACGGCAATAAATCGGCAGAGAAATGCAAAAGGTGATCATGAGAAAGAACACCGCGACCGCATATACAACGGTCAGCAACCTATCTTTCACATCATCACCCTCTTTTGTCGCTTCTTATGGATTGCTTATTCTTCGTTTTTACCAAACTCGGACAAGCGCAGATCGGGGTTGTGCTCGGTAGCCCAGGTGATATTCCACGGACTGGTGAACAACAACAGCAGTCTGCCACGGATGTCCTGCACCTTTTTGGTGTCGGAGGTCAGGTTCAACGTTTTGGGATCCAGATCTTCGTTTTCCACCCAACGGATGTACTGATACGGCAACATATCCATACGGATATCCACCGAATACTCATTCTTCAAACGGTATTCCAGCACCTCAAACTGCAAGGTGCCGACCACGCCGACGATCACCTCTTCCATACCGCCGCCCGGTTCCTGGAAAATCTGGATAGCGCCTTCCTGCGCGATCTGGGTAGTACCTTTGACGAACTGTTTGCGCTTCATGGTATCCACCTGACGCACCAGTGCGAAATGTTCGGGCGCAAAGGTCGGGATGCCCTCATACTGGAACTTTTTGCCCGGCATACAAATGGTATCGCCGATAGAAAAAATACCGGGATCAAACACGCCGATAATATCGCCTGCATACGCTTCTTCCACGATCTCGCGATCCTGCGCCATCAACTGTTGCGGCTGACTCAAACGCTGTTTACGGTCGCCTTGCACGTGGTACACTTCGATGCCTTTTTCGAATTTACCCGAGCAAATACGCATAAACGCGATACGGTCGCGATGCGCTTTGTTCATATTCGCCTGGATCTTGAACACGAACGCAGAGAAATCTTTGGAGAACGGATCGATCTCGCCTGCATCCGACTTGCGCGGCAACGGCGAGGTGGTCATTTTCAGGAAGTCTTCCAAAAACGGTTCTACACCGAAGTTGGTGAGTGCCGAACCGAAAAACACGGGAGACAGTTTACCTGCGCTCACCGCATCCATATCAAATTCACTGCCCGCGCCGTCCAGCAGTTCCACGTCATCCTGCAACTGACTGTACAGATCACTGCCCAGGCGGTTTTCCAACTGTGCATCATCCAACGTGAGCGCCGCGGCGTCCACTTCGTGCTGACCGTTACCGTTCAAGGTAAAGGCAAGCACCTTCTGACTTTTACGATCATACACACCTTTGAAATCACGGCCCGAACCAATCGGCCAGTTGATGGGGTACGTTTCAATACCGAGCACATTCTCGATCTCTTCCATCAACTCAAACGGGTCGCGCGCTTCGCGGTCCATTTTGTTGACAAAGGTAAAGATCGGTATGTTGCGCAACAAGCAAACTTTGAACAATTTAATGGTCTGTTTCTCAACACCTTTGGATGCGTCGATCACCATCACGGCGGAGTCCGCCGCCATCAGGGTGCGGTAGGTATCCTCCGAGAAATCCTCGTGGCCGGGGGTATCCAAAATGTTGATGCAGTAGCCGTTGTACTCAAACTGCAACACGGACGAAGTAACCGAAATACCTCTTTGCTTTTCGATCTCCATCCAGTCGGACACAGCGTGTTTCATCGAGCGCTTGCCCTTGACCATACCGGCAGACTGGATAGCGCCTCCGTATAACAACAGTTTTTCGGTCAGGGTCGTTTTACCCGCGTCGGGGTGAGAAATAATGGCAAAGGTGCGACGACGCAGGATCTCATCCTGCAAATTGCCCTTTTTTCCATTCATAATCAAGTCAGACAAACCGATTTCCTCCTCATTCGGACATATACCACATTAGTATACACCAATTTCAGGAAACAATCAACCTAAAAATACAGAAAAGTGCCGATGCAAACGCATCGGGACTTCGTCATTTCACCAAATGCACCAAATGTGCGATACCGGGGATGCTCTCCCCTTGTTGCGAGGTGGTGGGCGACATCAAAGCGCCCGTGCCGACAAACAGTACGCTGTGCAGTTCTCCTGCTTCCATACGATTCAAAATATGCGAACACAGCACCGCCGCCGAACAGCCGCAACCCGAACCGCCTGCGTGCACGTCCTGCTTTTTGCGGTCGTATATCATCAAGCCGCAATCGTTATGCACCTTTCCCAGGGTGATTCCCTGCTTTTTGAGCAAAGTATGCAGCATCTCACTTCCCATTGCCGAAAGATCACCCGTGAGAATCAAATCGTAATCATTGGGCGCGGTGTGGGTGTCCTGCAAAAAGCGGTAAATGGTATCCGCGGCGGCGGGTGCCATAGCAGACCCCATATCGTTGGCATCTGTAACCCCCAGATCCATCTGTCTGCCTGCCAGCACGTGCTCGATGTGTACGCCGCTCCCACCCATACCAACGATAGCGGCGCCCGATGCAGTAGCGGTCCACTGGGAAGTGGGGGTACGCTGTCCGCCGTATTCCAACGGAAAACGGAATTGGCGTTCGGCGGTGCAAAAGTGCGAAGACGTAACCGCACAGCACAGATCCGCCGCACCGCTGTCCACAAAAATCGCCGCCATAGATAACGTTTGTGCCATGGTGGAACACGCGCCAAACTGTCCGTACATCGGGATATTCAGTTCCCGCACACCAAAGGTTGAAGCGGTGCATTGATTGAGCAGGTCGCCTGCAAACAAATACTGTATCTGCGACGGGGACAGTCCGCCCTTATTCAGCGCAGTTCGCACCGCGTGTTCCTGCAAAGCGCTCTCCGCTTGTTCCCACGTCTTTTTTCCAAGCGTGGTATCGGTGAAGACGTTATCAAACTCACGCCCCAGCGGTCCTTCTCCCTCTTTCTTACCTACCACCGCTGCGTGGCTTAAAATCATCGGTCGATTGGACAGTTGTACGGTAAATTCCCCTTTGCGCTCCGGCATATCCGCGTCTCTCCTTAAATTTTGTGAAAGTATGCGGTTAGTATCTGCGGACAATGCAAAAATATGTGAAAAAACGCTCTCAATATATCGAGAGCGGTTTTGTTCAATAGTTTTATGTACTTACTTAAAAAACGCCATCAGCAACGTTCCCGTAATCATCAACCCAAGCCCCACGAACGCTTTTGGGGATAATTTTTCTTTGAAAACCAAATAGGAAAACGCCACTGTTACCACAATGCTCAATTTATCAATGGGCACTACTACGCTGACATCCCCCATCTGGATAGCATAGTAATAACACAACCAAGAAGCACCGGTTGCAATGCCCGACAGCGCAATGAAGACCAATTCTTTCCTGTCAAGGTGTTTCACTTGCGTATGCTTGCCACGCGCGAACACGATGATCCACGACAACAACAGCACCACGGCTGTGCGAATCGCCGTACCGAGATTGGATTCCACGTTGGAAATGCCGATTTTGGCGAGAATGGAGGTGAGTGCGGCAAATACAGCCGCCAACACCGCATACAACATCCAGCCGCGACCTTCCGCCTTTTGAGCGGCGCGCTTCTTCTCTACCATCAGCAAAATGCCCACAGCCAGAATTGCAGTGGCAATCAACTTCACAATCAGGTTGGAGTGTTCGCCAAAGCAGATGATGGCAAGCAACACGGTGAGCACCGTACCGGATTTATCAATGGGTACTACCTTGTTGATATCTCCCATCGATAGCGCCTTAAAATAGCAGATCCAAGAAGCGCCTGTCGCCATCCCTGAAAGTACAAGAAATATAAGCGACGTGGCAGAGATAGAGGTGATCGTGGATTGACTGCCCACCACAAACACCATCACCCAAGAAAACAGCAACACTATCACCGTGCGCAAAGCGGTCGCAACGTCCGAGTCGGTTTTCTTGATACCGCATTTAGCGAGAATGGACGTGAGTCCTGCGAACACCGCAGAGCCTACTGCCGCAACGATCCACAGCGTGCAAGCACATCCCCTTTACAGTCTTTCTTCCCACTCTGCCTGTTTGAAACCAACCAGAACGAAGTCTTCCCCGACCAACAGCGGTCGTTTGACCAGCATGCCGTCTGTCGCAAGCAGATGCAACATCTCTTCTTCGGTCATTTGGGGCAGTTTTGTTTTGAGATCCAACGATTTATACAACAAACCGCTCGTATTGAAAAACTTTTTGAGCGGCAGACCGCTCTTGTGATACCACGCAGTCAACTCTTCCAAGGTGGGATTGTCCGATTTGATATCCCTGTTTGTATACGCCTTGCCCTGTTCATCCAACCACTTTTTCGCCTTTTGGCAGGTGGTGCATTTGGGGTAACAGATAAACAGCATATCTCTCACACTCCTTTTTTCGACATCAGTATACCAAATTCTTCCTGTACGCGCAAGATGCAGATGAATATTGTGTGCCATATAAGCGTGAATACTCCTCACAGTTGCAAAAAAGCAGGTGTTGCCCAAAGGCAACACCTGCTTTTTGTTTAAGCATTTCTTATTTCGCTTCGGAAACTGCAACAGCGCAAGCAACGGTCATACCAACCATCGGGTTGTTACCTGCACCGATGAGACCCATCATCTCCACGTGCGCAGGCACGGAAGAAGAGCCGGCGAACTGAGCGTCGCCATGCATACGGCCCATGGTATCGGTCAAACCGTAGGAAGCAGGACCTGCAGCCACGTTATCGGGGTGCAAAGTACGGCCGGTGCCGCCGCCGGAAGCAACGGAGAAGTATTTCTTGTCGTTCTCCATCGTCCATTTCTTGTAGGTGCCGGCAACGGGATGCTGGAAGCGGGTCGGGTTGGTGGAGTTACCGGTGATGGAAACTTCAACCTTCTCGTGCTTCATGATCGCAACGCC
>JAZRQN010000139.1:0-11025 GCA_045649855.1 Acutalibacteraceae bacterium
TATAATAGATGTATGTATGCATTGGAATATGCATTTGGAAAGGAAGATTACAATGGCTGACAACAAGAAAATGGTGGAAGCGATCACCTCGATGGACGAGGATTTCGCAAAATGGTACACCGATATTGTGAAAAAAGCAGAACTGATTGAGTATACCAGCGTCAAAGGCTGTATGGTCATCCGTCCGTACGGTTATGCGATCTGGGAGAACATCCAGCGTATTCTGGACGGTATGTTCAAGGCGACCGGACACGAAAACGTGTGCATGCCGATGTTCATCCCCGAGAGCCTGCTGCAGAAAGAAAAGGATCACGTGGAAGGTTTCGCTCCCGAGGTTGCTTGGGTAACCCACGGCGGCAGCGAACCGCTGGAAGAGCGCCTGTGCGTGCGCCCCACTTTCGAGACGCTGTTTTGTGAGCATTATGCGAACGTGGTGCAGTTCTATCGCGAACTGCCCAAACTGTACAACCAGTGGGTGAGCGTGGTGCGTTGGGAGAAGACCACCCGTCCGTTCCTGCGTTCCCGCGAATTCCTGTGGCAGGAAGGCCACACCATCCACGCAACCGCAGAGGAAGCGGTGGAAGAGACCGAGCGTATGCTCAACGTGTATGCGGACTTCTGCCGCGATGCGTTGGCGATGCCTGTGGTACGCGGCAAGAAGACCGAGAGCGATAAATTCGCAGGTGCTGTTGCGACCTACGCCATCGAAGCGTTGATGCACGACGGCAAAGCGTTGCAGGCAGGCACGTCCCACTATTTCGGCGACGGCTTTGCCAAAGCGTTTGACATTCAGTTCGCGGATAAAGAAAACAAGAAATCCTATCCCCATCAGACTTCCTGGGGTGTTACCACCCGTCTGATCGGTGCGATCATTATGACCCACGGCGATGACAACGGTCTTGTGTTGCCGCCTCCCGTGGCACCTATCCAGTTGGTGATCCTGCCTATCGCACAGCACAAACCCGGTGTATTGGACAAGGCTGCCGAACTGCGTGATCGTCTTGCCAACGTGGTGCGCGTGAAGTTGGACGACTCCGATCAGTCTGCCGGCTGGAAATTTGCCGAATACGAAATGAAGGGCGTGCCGCTCCGTCTGGAGATCGGTCCGCGTGATATTGAAAACAACTGCTGCGTGCTGGTGCGCCGCGACAACCGTGAGAAGATCACCGTGTCGCTGGATGAACTGGAGACCAAAGTGGTTGAGGTGTTGGCGGACGTGCATCAGGCGATGTACGACAAAGCACTCGCCAATATGGAAAAACGCAGTTATGCTTGCACCACCCTCGACGAGATCACCGCTACTTTGGAAAAAGAGGGCGACGGTTTCATCAAGGCGATGTGGTGCGGCGAAGAGGCGTGCGAAGATGCGGTCAAAGAAAAGACCGGTGTCGGCTCCCGTTGCATCCCGTTCAATCAGGAGCAGTTGTCCGATACGTGCGTATGCTGCGGCAAACCTGCCAAACATATGGTGCTGTGGGGTAAGGCGTATTGATGGCACTTCCCGTGCGAAAAAACATGCGCTTGCTGCGGTATGATTATGCTGCGAACGGCGCGTATTTTATCACGCTCTGCACTAAAGGCAAGCAGAAACTATTGCGTGATATTGTAAGGGCGGGTCTCTGCGCCCGCCCGCAAATACGACTGACTATGTTAGGCAAACAGGTGCAGGATGCAATCGGGTATATGTCGAGAAAGTATCCCGGTGTATCGGTGGATGCATATGTTATAATGCCTAACCACATACATTTCATTTTTACAATCAATCGTGAAACGGGCGGGCACGGAGACCCGCCCCTACACCAAATTATTGGCGAGTTCAAATCCTATACGGCACATCTGTATGGGGGCTCGTTATGGCACCGCTCTTTTTACGATCACGTTATTCGTGGCGAAGAAGATTATTTGTCCATAGCAGAGTATATTGAGAACAATCCCGCCAAATGGTTGGAAGACAGATTTTATTTGTAAATCATTCGGAAAGGAAAATGATTATGAACCAACTTGCAAAACCGCAAAACGGTGATCTCATTGTTGTGATGCACACCACGATGGGCGACATCTCCATCCGTATGTTCCCCGAACACGCGCCCAAAACCGTGGAAAACTTCACCACCCACGCGAAAAACGGCTATTATGACGGCCTCAAATTCCATCGCGTTATCAACGACTTTATGATTCAGGGCGGCGATCCGCAGGGTACGGGTTGCGGCGGCGAAAGCATCTGGGGCGCTTCTTTCAAAGACGAATTCCACCCCGATTTGCACAACCTGCGCGGCGCGCTGTCTATGGCGAATGCCGGTCCTAACACAAACGGCAGTCAGTTCTTCATCGTGCAGGCGAAGACGGTAGCGCCTCAACTGCTCGCGCAGATGAAACAGATCCCTGACAGCTATCCTGCCGAGTGCGTGGAAAACTACGCGGCAGTGGGCGGCACTCCGCACCTGGACTACCGCCACAGCGTGTTCGGTCAGGTGTTCGAGGGTATGGACGTTGTGGATGCCATCGCGGCGGTGAAAACCAACTACAACGATGCACCCGTGGAAGACGTGAAAATCACGTCCATCGATGTGAAAGAATATGCGTAATGCAGTAGAAGAAGCACGCGAGTTATTGCGTGATATCACGCCTCTTACCGTTGATTGCGGCACGGTCTGCGGCGGCAGATGCTGTCAAGCCTCAGAGGGGCGCGAGGGGATGCGTTTATTTCCCGGGGAGGAGCGGTTGTACGAAAACACCGACTTCACCCTCATACAAACCGAAAACGGCGTATTGTTCACCTGCAACGGCAGTTGCGACCGCGATCAGCGTCCGCTTGCTTGCAGAATGTTTCCGCTGATTCCCACCGTGGATGCAAGCGGACGGGTACGTGCAGCATACGATCCGAGAGGATGGCGGCTGTGTCCGTTGTTACTGGAAGCGGACAGGGTGGCGCTTGACCGCCGCTTTGTGCGCGCGGTACGCAAAGCAGGACGCATATTGATGCGAGACCCCGAATTAGCGGCGTTTTTGATAGAACAGAGCGAGGAAACGGCGATGCTGACCAAGTTGTTGCCCCTTGCGGACTCCCGCTCTCCCATCCAACGCAGATAAGGAGAAACGATGATGATGAAAACTACCAAAAAAGTACTGTGCCTGGCTTTGTCCGTGGCGATGATGTGTTGTGTGCTTACCGCTTGCGGTAACGAGCCGACCGATAACAGTGCCGACACCGAAACCACTACCACCGCAGGCACTACTGCGACCACTACGACTACAACCGACCAAACGGTTGAAGTCAGCATTTCGCAGTTGGCGTTGCCGCAAGCGGGCGAGGAAGTGGCTGTGATGCATACGACTATGGGCGATATTTACATCCGCCTGTTCCCCGAAGCCGCGCCCAAGGCGGTGGAGAATTTCACCACCCATGCCAAAGACGGCTATTATGACGGTCTGACCTTCCATCGCGTTATCAGCGACTTTATGATTCAGGGCGGCGACCCCGAAGGCACAGGTCGCGGCGGCGAGAGCATCTGGGGCGAGGCGTTTGAGGACGAATTCCACACCGATCTGCACAATCTGCGCGGTGCGCTGTCCATGGCGAACGCAGGTTCTAATACCAACGGCAGTCAGTTCTTCATCGTGCAGGCAAAAACGGTGGCAGCGGAATTGGTGGATCAGATGAATCAACTGCCCGACAGTTATCCTGCCGAGTGCGTGAAAAACTATCAAGAATTGGGCGGCACGCCGTGGCTGGATTATCAGCACACCGTATTCGGTCAGGTGTTTCAGGGTATGGACGTCGTCGATGCCATTGCGGCGGTAGAAACCGACGAGAGCGACAAGCCCGTTGAAGACGTGATCGTTCAGTCGATTGAGATTGTGAAATGGGAGGCATAACCGTATGAAAAAAGTTTTGAGAGTACTGGCGCTCACTTTGTGCGTCGTTCTGATGGTCAGTATGCTGACCGCCTGTAAAGGCAACGGCGTGAAAACCGTGTACAAAGACGAAGCGTACGGTTTCCAGACCGAAGCACCCAAAGAGGGCGAAACCATCGCGATCATGCATACCTCCAAAGGCGATATTTACATCCGCCTGTTCCCCGAGGCGGCACCCAAAGCGGTGGAAAACTTTATTACCCATGCATCCAACGGCTATTATGACGGCTTGACGTTCCATCGCGTGATGGGCGACTTTATGATTCAGGGCGGCGATCCCAACGGAGACGGCACCGGCGGCGAAAGCATCTGGAAAGTGCCGTTTGAAGATGAGTTTGATAAGAAATTGCTCAACCTGCGCGGTGCGCTGTCCATGGGGAACAGCGGTGAGAACACCAACGGCAGTCAGTTCTTCATCAATCAGATGACCGCCGCGGATTTCGGCAAACGTGAATCTTACAGCGACGAGAACATCGATTTGATGTATCAGCAGGTGTATGAGGAATATGCGGCTCTGTACGGCGACCAGTTCAAACAGATCTACGGACATTGGAGTGCTTTCAAAGAAGCCAATCATCAGGAAACCTACGTGTACAAATGGATTCCCGATGAGGTGTGGGACGTATACGAGGCGCTGGGAGGCAATATCAGCCTGGACGGCGCTTGGCGCAAGAGCGGCGGACACACCGTGTTTGGCCACGTGTTCAAGGGTATGGACGTGGTGGACGCGATTGCCGCTGTTGAAGTGGATGAAAACGACAAGCCCGTGAATGACGTGATCATCAAATCCATTGAAGTAACCGTCTATAAATCCGAAATGATGAATGCGCAGACGTTGGATACCACTGCGACCACCACTGCGACCACTACCACCGCAGGTACTACCAAGGCTACCGCATAATCTTTGAAAAAGACCATACTATGATACAAAGGAGGGCGCGCACATGACCGTTCTGGGGCTGAAAACAGAATGTTTGGACACCGGCGGCGACAAGCCGATCGTGCTGTTTTTGCACGGTTGGGCGGCACCAGTGTCGGGCGGCAGTTATACACGCATCATTGAGCATCTTGCACCGCGTTTTCGTGTGATCGCCCCCGATCTGCCGGGGTTTGGCGGCAGTGAGGACCCCAAAACCGCCTGGTGCGTGGATGACTACGCGGATTTTGTCGAAGCGTTGGCAACCGAGTTGGGCATCACTGAGGCTATTCTGATGTGTCATTCCTACGGCGGCAGGGTCAGCATCAAGCTGATGACCCGTAAAACCTGTGCGTTTGCGGTGAAAAAAGCGGTATTCATCGATGCCGCAGGCATCCGCCCCAAACGCGGTGTCAAATACTACTATAAAGTGTACACCTACAAGTGCATGAAAAAACTGGCGACCGTTTCGTGCATTGCCAAGTGCTTCCCCTCGCTTGTCGAACGGGTAAAAAAGCGTTCGGGCTCTTCCGATTACCGCAATGCAAACGACGTTATGCGACAGACGATGGTACGCAGTATCAACGAAGATTTAACAGCGCTTTTGCCGCACATTTCCGCATCCACCTTGCTCATCTGGGGTGAGAAGGATACGGCGACCCCCTTGTCCGACGGACAAAAAATGGAAAAACTCATCCCTGATGCAGGGCTTGTAACGCTGGCAGGGGCAGGGCATTTCTCGTTTGCGGACAGATGGGGACAATGCGCGGCTGTGCTGGATAGTTTTTTACGATAAAAGGCGGTGTGAGAGATGGAACTGATCTTTAAAATCGTGATGTTGGTGATGGCGTTTGTCAACTTTGCCGTGCAAGCGGTGTATTTCACCCATATGTTGCAACTCAACTCCTACCGCCCCGAACGGTACAAAAAATGGTGCAAAGACCACGATGCACAACTGGTCAACCTGCGCCGCGTGTTGCCGTTTTTGTGTATCCCCACCATTTATCTGTACGGTAGAGTAGATCTGTTTATCGTGTATGCGGTCGCGGCGGCGATCTTGTTGCTCACCGCATTGCTCAACATCCCGAAAAAGGCGAAAAAACCGCTGGTATATACCGCGCGTGTATGGCGTCTGCTTGTTTGTCAGACGGTTATTGTGCTGTTACTGCTCACGGGTTGTTGGTTCTTGTCCCCCAGCCGCGGTATTGGCATTGTGGGGCTGGTTTCCATTATCATTTGGTTGTGGACCGGCGTTGCGGCGTACGTGATGTTGCCGCTTGAAAATCATATTGCGAACGGCTTTGTAAAAGATGCCGCACGCATCCTTGCCGCACACAAGGACTTGACCGTCATCGGTATTACGGGTTCTTACGGCAAAACCAGCGTCAAAAACTTTTTGCACGCGTTGCTCTCGGTGAAATATAACACCTTGATGACCCCGGGTAGTTTCAATACCACTATGGGCGTTGTGCGCACCGTGCGTGAACAGTTGAAACCGTCCCACGAGATCTTTTTGGCGGAAATGGGTGCCAAACAGGCAGGGGACATCAAAGAAATTTGTGATTTGGTGCATCCGCAGTACGGCATCATTTCCTCCATCGGCGAACAGCATCTGGAAACGTTCAAATCGGTGGACAATATCATCGCCACCAAATTCGAGTTGGCAGATGCCATTCCTGCGGACGGTTGTGTGTTTTTAAACTATGACAACGACTATATCCGTCAAAAACAGGTTGCAGTACCGACGGTAACCTACGGTGCGGCGGCTGACAGCGATGCGCAGTACCGCGCATCCGATCTGACGGTGGACACGAGTGGTTGCTCGTTTACCTTTACCACCCCTGACGGCGAATCCCGCCGTTTCACCACCAAGCTGCTTGGCGCGCATAACATTCAGAACCTCGCAGGCTGTATGGCGATCGCGCACAAACTGGGCATCACGCTCGATGAAATGGTGTATGCGGTGCGCCTGCTCAAACCGGTGGAGCATCGGTTGCAGTTGCTTCCAAACGGCTTTATCGACGATGCGTACAATTCCAACCCTGCAGGCTTCCGCGGTGCGTTGGATGCGCTTTCTATGTTTGATGCGCGTCGTGTGCTGGTAACCCCCGGTATGGTGGAGTTGGGCGAGCGTGAGGCAGAGTTGAACCGCGAACTGGGCGCGTATGCCGCCGATAAATGCGACATTGCGGTTTTGGTGGGCGAAAAACAAGCACCGCCGCTGAAAGAAGGACTATTATCCGCAGGATTTGCGGAACAAAATATATACGTTGCGAAAACGTTGCAGGATGGTCTCTCGTACCTTGCTACGTTACCGCCGCAAAAACAGATCGTACTGTTGGAGAACGATCTGCCCGATAACTTTAACTGATAAGAGGTAGTGCACATGAAAACGAAAGTAGCCGTTTTGTTCGGCGGACACAGCGTAGAGCACGAAGTGTCCATCATTTCGGGTCTGCAGGCGTATGCCGCGATCAATCGTGAAAAATATGATGTTTTGCCTATCTACATCTCCAAAGAGAACCGTTTTTATACGGGAGAGGGGATGGGGGACATCGCCGCATACAAAGATATGAGCACCTGTTTGAAAAACGCCACGCAGGTGGTGTTGGTGCCCGGCGAAAAATGTGTGGACGTGGTGCGCTATCCCGTTCCGAAATTCGGCAAAGCGGTTATCGGCAGTTTTGAAGTTGCCATTCCCGTGGTGCACGGCACCAACGTGGAAGACGGTACGTTGATGGGCTATTTGGAAATGCTCGGCGTACCGTATGCCGCGTGCGACGTTACTGCGTCTGCCGTGGGTATGGATAAATACGTGATGAAAGCGGCACTGGCTGCTGCCGGCATCCCCGTGTTGCCCGCCAAAGAATACAGAGCGCGTGCATACGCGCTGGCATCGGAGGAAACCGTATCCGCCATTGAAGCGGAGTTTGGGTATCCCGTCATTGTCAAACCCGTGAACCTTGGCTCTTCGGTCGGTATTTCCAAAGCGAAAGACCGTGATGAACTGGTGGCGGCGATGGATCTGGCGGTGAGCTTTGCAGACCGCGTGCTGGTTGAACGTGCGGTGGAAAACCTGCGTGAGATCAACTGCGCCGTGTTGGGCGATGCGGACGATGCGATCCCCTCGGTGTGCGAAGAGCCGCTGAATGCAACCGATATTTTGTCCTTTGGCGACAAATATCTGAGCGGTGAAGGCAGCAAAGGCGGCAAATCGGGCGGTATGAGTTCGCTCAAACGCCGTTGCCCTGCCGAGTTGCCTGACGGTATGACCGAACAGGTGCAGCAGATGGCGGTAGACACCTTCAAAGCACTTGGCTGTTGCGGTGTGTCCCGTATTGATTTCTTGAACGATACCAAAACGGGCGAAGTGTGGGTGAATGAGATCAACACCATACCCGGTTCGCTGGCGTTTTATTTATGGGAAGCCGCAGGCATTCCGTTTGAGCAATTGATGGATCGCCTGATTTCGCTTGCGTTCAAACGCGACCGCGACCGCGCGGCGTTGACCTTTACCTACGAGAGCAACATTCTGGCAGGTTTCGGTGGCGCGAAAGGTTCTAAGGGCGCAAAAATGTAATCAAAAAGCCTATCCGCATCGGAACACCGATGCGGATGACTTTTGTATATAGTATAAAAAGGAAGTATCAGCATGCAGCAATTCTATTTGACCCCGGGCGTAGTATCCGCCCTTAAAGGCTATTCCAAAGAACAACTTGTAAAAGACCTGGTGGCAGGTATTATCGTCGCCATCATCGCGTTGCCGCTGTCCATTGCGTTGGCGTTGGCATCGGGCGTTGCGCCCGAATGCGGTATTTATACCGCGGTCGCCGCCGGCTTTATCGTATCGTTGCTTGGCGGCAGCCACGTGCAGATCGCAGGCCCGACCGCCGCGTTTGCCACCACCGTGGCAGGTGTGGTCGCCGCCGCCGGCATGAGCGGTTTGTTTGTCGCCACCGTGATGGCAGGCGTCATTCTCATTTTGATGGGCGTGTTCAAATTGGGCTCGCTGATCCGCTTTATCCCCACCACCATCACCGTTGGTTTCACGGCTGGTATCGCCATTACCATTCTGGTGGGACAGATCAAGGATTTTCTCGGTCTTACATACGCTGCAGGCGTCAAACCCATTGAAACGCCTGAAAAATTAGAAGCCAACATCCATGCCATCGGCACGTTCAGTTGGCAAGCGTTGGTGGTAGGCGTTGTCTGCTTGGCGATTTTGATCGTGTATCCGCGCTTTGAAAAGCGTTTGCCGCCGTCGTTGATTGCGGTGGTCGTGGGTGCGCTGATGGTGGCGTTTATCCCCGGTTTTGGCGAAAACGTGTACACCATCGGTGATTTGTATACGATTCCTGCAGGCTTGCCGAAAATCAGCTTTGCAGGCGTGGACTTCAGCATCTCCAATATGCTGTCATTGTTGCCCAGTGCGCTCACCATCGCCCTTCTGGCAGGTGTCGAATCGTTGCTGTCCTGCGTGGTCGCAGACGGTATGGTGAATACCAAGCACAATTCCAACGCCGAACTTGTCGGTCAAGGTGTTGCCAACATCGCATCGGTGCTGTTTGGCGGCATTCCTGCAACGGGTGCGATTGCCCGTACCGCCGCCAACGTCAAAAACGGCGGCAGAACCCCCATTGCAGGTATGGTGCACGCGGTGGTGCTGTTACTGGTACTGCTGGTGTTGATGCCGTATGCGGCGCTCATCCCGATGCCTGCCATTGCGGCGATTTTGTTTATCGTGGCATACAATATGAGCGAGTGGCGTCATTTCGTACATATTGCCAAGACAGAAAAATGGCATCAAACGCTGGTGCTGGTGATCACGTTCCTGTTCACCGTCATTTTCGATCTGGTGGTTGCAATCGTGGTGGGTATGGTACTCCACTATGCGATCAAACTGATGTTGAAACTGAAAAAATAAACGCAAAAAAAGAGAGGATGCATCGCATCCTCTCTTTTTTATGTATCTTACACGTTGAAGCGGAACAACACGACGTCGCCGTCTTTCATCACGTATTCTTTGCCTTCCGAACGCACAAGGCCTTTCTCTTTGGCGGCGTTCATAGAACCACATTCCACCAAATCGGTGTAGGCAACCACTTCGGCGCGGATGAAGCCACGTTCGAAGTCGGTGTGGATCTTACCTGCCGCCTGCGGTGCGCGAGTACCTTCGGTGATGGTCCAGGCGCGCACTTCGGTAGGACCTGCGGTGAGGTAGGAGATGAGACCGAGCAGGGAATAACTCTTTTGGATGAGGCGGTCAAGACCCGAATGGGTGAGACCGAGTTCTTCCAGGAACATCGCTTTTTCTTCTTCGTCCATATCTGCAATATCCGCTTCCATCTGTGCGCAGATGGGGAGCACTTCAGCGCCCTCCGCCTTGGCGGCTTCGGCGACCTTCACATAGTTGGGGTTGCCGGTGGGATCGCCTGCGGAGAAATCATCCTCGGACAGATTGGCGGCGTAGATGATCTTTTTGGAAGTGAGCAGGGTGAGGGTTGCGAGCATCGCTTCTTCCTCGGGGGTGCATTCCACCACACGGGCAGGCTTGCCTGCTTCCAACGTTGCAAGCACGCGTTTGAGGAAATCCACTTCCGCCTGCAAGGATTTATCGCCTTTGAGTGCCTTGGTGGTGCGGTCAAGACGGCGTTCCACCATTTCCATGTCCGCGAAAATGAGTTCCAGATTGATGGTTTCCATATCGCGCAGGGCATCCACACTGCCGTCCACGTGAATGATATCGTCGTTCTCAAAACAACGCACCACGTGCACGATGGCGTCTACCTCACGGATGTTGGCAAGGAACTTGTTGCCAAGACCTTCGCCTTTGGAAGCACCTTTCACAAGACCTGCGATGTCCACGAATTCGATGACGGCAGGGGTAACCTTTGCAGGATTGTACATCTCGGTCAGAACGGTCAGACGATCATCCGGCACCGACACAACGCCTACGTTGGGGTCGATGGTGCAAAACGGATAGTTGGCGCTCTGCGCACCTGCGTTGGTAATGGCATTAAACAGGGTGGATTTGCCGACGTTGGGCAAACCGACAATACCTAATTTCATATCGTTTCAAACTCCTTAATTTTCACCGCTGCCGCAGCATTTTTTGTATTTCTTTCCGCTGCCGCAGGGGCAGGGATCGTTTCTGCCGATCTTATCGGCGGCGGTTTTGCGTACAGGTTTTTTCT
>JAZRQN010000140.1:0-5499 GCA_045649855.1 Acutalibacteraceae bacterium
CCAAGGAGTTGGGTCTAGTCATTGTCTTCCTAAGACCGCTTGGCCTCCGACTTATCTAACGCGTCTGCCAATTCCGCCATACCCGCATATTGGCTCGCCGATTTCACTCGACGAGCGGTATTATAACACGGTGGAAATCTGTTGTCAAGAGGTTCGACAAAAATATTTATGCGTTTATTTTCGGGGTGGCGAAATACGCTTTTTCCGCGCAAACCGCTTCATCAGGCGTGCTAAATGCCGCCCACGGACGTTTCTCCACACACGCTTGGTAGTTCTCGCGATAATCCGCCATGGTCAATTTGCGTTCGCGCACGATGGTGGGCGGTGTGCCGATACCGCACTCATACAAAAACGGACCTGCATAATTCGCCGCTTCCAGCGCTTTGACCACTTCCACCCAGTTGACCTTTCCCTCGTACGGCCACCAGTGCCGCTCGTTGAGAAAATCATAATCGGACACGTGCAAGGTAACGATCTTATCGCCCAAGGCTTTCACAAAATCCACGTCCGATTCGGTGAGCAAATGATTGGTGTCAAAGCACACGCGCAGTTTCGGGTCAGCGGAAATGAGATCTTCAATATCCGCAATGCAGTTGCCAAGACAGGTGCGCGGCAGATCTTCCACCGCCACCGTGATGCCGTATTGCTCGGCGTAGTCCGCCAACTCTTTAAGACACGCTTTGGCATATATCATACGCTGTGCGCGTTCTTCGTCGGGATTGGGTTCGCCGCTCGGGTGAATTACCACCACTTTAGCGCCCAACGCCGCGGCGTGGTCAATACCCTCTTTATGCAACGCCAGCGTGCTTTCGCGCACCGCAGGGTCGGGATCGGCAATGTTGATACTCACAAACGGATAAAACGGCAGATGCACCGACCACACGGCAACGCCCGTCTGTTTGGATGCTGCGCCGATAGCATCCCAATCCGCCGTAGGATACAACCGCTCATTGAGCGAGATTTCCACCACGTCGATTTGCGCGGCGGCACACGTTTCAAACTTTTCCAGTTCCTTGCCGCGTTCAAACCCGATGGACAGTCCCAGCTTCCAGGTTTTTGCATCGGTCATACGTATCACCTCTTATGACCTATTATAAAACGAAGTGTCTACCCCGTCAACTGTTTGCGCAGATTTTCCAGTATCCGTCGCTCTCGCCTGGACACCTGCACCTGGGTCATTCCCAAGCGGTCTGCGGTCGCTTGTTGGGTGCGGTTGCCCATATACCGCAACAAAATCAGTTCCCTGTCCTGCGGCTCTAAAGCTGACAATGCCTGTTTGAGCGCCAGGCGGTCGGTGATGGCGTCTTCAGGTGCCGCCACCGGAATGTCCAGATTCTCGCCCTCGTCATCTTCCCTCTCGCTTGTCAACGATATGGGCGGCAGACCTGCTTGCAACGCTTGTGCGATCTCCTCAGGGGAACGCTCAAGGCGCACCGCCAACTCAAAAACGGTCGGTTCGCGGTCCAACTCCATTGCCATACGGGTGCGTTCGCGGTTGACCTTTAAAGACAGTTCTTTGAGCGAACGGCTCACCTTGACCGTGCCGCCCTCGCGGAACAAACGGCGGATCTCCCCCAATATCACCGGCACGGCGTAGGTGGAGAATTTGAGTCCCCTCTCGGTATCAAATCCGTCCACCGCTTTGGTAAGCCCCACACAGCCTGCCTGAAACAGATCGTCATACTCCACGCCTCTGTCCCGAAACCGCTTTGCACAACTGTGCACCAGACCGATATTGTCGCAGATCTGTTGTTCTCTGCTCACTGCGCTACCTCTTTACCACGCATTGCAATATGTTTTTCCAGCGTTACGGTCGTACCTTTCCCCAATACCGAACGCACCCGCAATTTGTCCGAAAAACTTTGCATCACCGAAAATCCCAGACCCGAACGGTCTTCGCCGCCTGTCGTAAACAGCGGTTCCATCGCCTGCTCCACGTCGGGAATGCCACACCCTTTGTCGCGGATGCGCACCACCACTCTGCCGTTTTCGTACAGGCGTATGTGCATGGTGATCGCGCCTATGGTGTCGGGGTACGCGTGGACGATGCAGTTGGTAACCGCCTCCGACACGGCGGTGCGAACGTCCGCCAGCTCGTCCACCGCAGGGTCCAACTGGCTGATAAATGCCGCTGCCGCGGCACGTGCAAATCCTTCGTTCGCCGAACGGCTGGGGAACGTAATACGCATTTCATTGATGGGTTTCATGTATGGTCCTCCTCAAAAATATTCAACTTCTCCAAACCTGCCATCTGCATCATCCGCCGATAGCGGTCGGAAACACCGCGTATGTGTAGACTGCCGCTTTTTCCGCGCATCAGTTTATACCGCCCGAGAATCAAGCCGATTCCTGAACTGTCCATAAACCCGACGTCCGAAAAATCCAGTATCAGTTCTTTTGTATCGTTGCTCACCACCGCACCGTCGATCTTCTCGCGCACGCTTCCTGCGGCGTGATGATCCAATTCTCCGCGCAGAGCGGCGACCAGACGTCGCCCGTCTGCCTCTAACTTGATTTGCATACTTTGCACGTCCTCTCCGAAAGAAAAATAAAAAAGGCTGTATCCTTCCTTTCAAGGATACAGCCTTTTTGGTGCGAATTTTACTGTATTGTGTTGTCGAAATCAGACGGTTTCCAGCAGACACACCGCATGCGCGGCAATGCCCTCACCCGTACCCGTAAATCCGAGTCCCTCTTCGGTGGTGGCTTTGACACTCACACATTCTACCGCAACGCCCATCGCGGCGGCGAGGTTTTCGCGCATCTGCATAATGTGCGGACTGAGTTTGGGGCGTTGCGCCAACACGGTAGCGTCCACGTTGCCGATGCGATAGCCCTGTTCTTGTAATCTGCGTGCCACTTCCGCCAGCAATTTCAGGCTGTCCGCCCCTTTGAATGCAGGGTCGGTGTCGGGAAACAACTTGCCGATATCCCCCAGTGCCGCCGCGCCGAGCAGAGCGTCCGCAATGGCGTGTGCCAGCACATCCGCATCCGAATGGCCGAGCAGACCTTTTTCATACGGAATGTCCACACCGCCCAAAATGAGTTTTCTGTCTTCCACCAAACGGTGAACGTCATATCCGTGCCCGATACGCATACCGATCACCGTCCAAACAGCGCCGCAAACGCCTTGTGCGCCATATATACGTCGATCTTGGATACCACTTCAAACGGCGCGTGCATAGACAGCACCGGCACGCCGAGATCCACCGTATCCACGTTGAGATTGGCGATGTATTTCGCGACCGTTCCGCCGCCGCCTGCATCCACCTTGCCCAGTTCGCCGATCTGCCACAGCACTTCGTTTGCATCCAACAAACGACGAATCAGTGCCATATATTCCGCAGAAGCATCCGACGTACTTCCCTTGCCGCGAGAACCCGTGTACTTGGTGATACACACGCCGCGGTTGATCTGGCAAGCATTGGATTTGACCATCACTTCGGGATAGATAGGATCAAACGCCGCATTTACGTCAGCGGACAGGCACAGCGATTTTTCCAGCACGTGCCTGCCTGCCGCACAAGCGCTTGCCGCCAGATCTTCGATGAAGTGGGGCAAAAATGCGGATTGCATACCCGTATTGCCGTCCGAACCGGTTTCTTCCTTGTCCGCCAACACGGTGATAGCGGTGAACGCCGGTTTTTCGGTTTCAAACAACGCGGTCAGTGCAGGATATGCGCACACGCGGTCGTCGTGTCCGTAAGCACCGATCATCGAACGGTCAAGACCCACGTCTCTCGCGGTAAATGCAGGAACTGCCTCCAGTTCGGCAGACAGGAAATCGGTTTCGGTAATATCGTATTTTTCGTGAAGCAACTGCAACACGCGCAGTTTCACCAGGTCGCCGCCCTCGCCGTCTGCAATCGGACGAGAACCGATGAGAATGTTCAGATCTTCGCCTTTGACCACGTCGGCGGCAGAGCGTTTCATCTGCTCCTTGCCCAAGTGCGGCAGAAGATCGGTTACACAGAACACGGGATCGGTCGCATCTTCACCGATGCGGATATCCACGCGTGTGCCGTCTTTTTTCACCACGGCACCGTGCAAGGCCAGCGGAATGGTCGCCCACTGGTAATTCTTGATGCCGCCGTAATAGTGCGTGTCAAAATACGCAAGATCGCTGTCTTCATACAACGGATTGGGTTTCAGATCCAGTCGGGGAGAATCGATGTGCGCCGCCGCAATGGACACACCGTCGGTGATGGGTCTTTCGCCGATCACCGCCAGAATGAGCGCCTTGTCGCGGTTGTTCACGTACACCTTGTCGCCTGCTTTGAGCGCTTTGGTGCGGTCAAACGGCTTGAATCCGCGTGCAATCGCCATTTCGATCGCGGCTTTCACCGCTTCGCGTTCGATCTTGGCGGCGTCCAAAAACGCCTTGTATCCTTCAGCATACGCGTCCGCCACCGCTATCTGATCGGCAGACAAAACAGTGCCTCCGTTTTTGGTGCTGAAGGTCAATGCCTCTTTCAATTGTTCGGTCATGGTCTTTTCAGCCATACGTCATTCCTCCTATTCTAAGCCGTACCGCTCACGGTACATAGTTTGTGCTTTTCGTACGCGTTTTACGTATTGAGCCGTCTCTTCGTACGGAATTTCTTTGAGATGCACCCCGTCATCCGAATAACGACTGTCCGACAACCATTCTCGGACCGTACCCTGTCCTGCGTTATACGCCGCCAAGGCGGTGTCGCCGTCCTCAAACATCTCGTGCATCAGCAACAGATCATACGTGCCGTAGCGGATGTTCACCGTCGGGTCGGAAAGTGCGGTATCCGCAAGCGGCGATTCCACATCCAGACGGTTTTGCAACCAATCAAACGTTTCGGGGGTTATCTGCATCAAGCCTATCGCGCCTGCAGACGAAACCGCTCGTGCGTCAAAACGGCTTTCCACGCATATCACCGCCGCAATTAACGACGGCGTAATGCCGAATTCTTCACTCGTCATCTGAATGGTATCTTCGTATTTCAACGGGTACATAAGATCCAGATACAATGTCTGTCCGTGTTGTAACAACACCATAAGACCTATAAATATACCGGCCAGCAATGCCAAAATCAACAAAACCGCCAACAAGCGTTTGATCATTCGCACCACCTGCCGATCTCGCGGATCAGCACAGAGGTCTGTTTTCTGAGCGAATCTTCGTTGTCGTCGTTATACAAAACATTGTCCGCGCGATCAAGATAAAACTGTTCGCTCGGCTGTGCCGCCATGCGCAGCAAAGCCGCCTGCTCGGTAATCTCATCACGGGACAGAATGCGTGTCAGCCGTACCTCTTTGGACGCCAGTACCGCCACCGTCATATCGCATATCGCATCCAATTTCGCTTCAAACAGCAACGGTGCATCCAGTACCGCCACCTTTTCGCCGCATGCTTTCAGTCTTGCCAGTTCGGCATCCAACAACTCTTTAATGGCGGGGTGGGTGATCGCATTCAATTTCTCGGTGTTCTCGGGGGTGGAAAACGCAATCGCCGCCAACATTTTGCGG
>JAZRQN010000141.1:0-19723 GCA_045649855.1 Acutalibacteraceae bacterium
CCGCCCAAATCGGGGATGTACTGGGTGGAAGAGCCGTTATCCTTGCCGTCGGCAAGCCAAGCTGCCCAAGAATCAGCATACTCGATGCCTTCTTCGTTTGAGCCATCACGATAGACAACGCCATAGGTCTTGGTGGGATCCTGCACACCAACGAGCGCATACTGATACCAGAAGTTGGTACCCTGCGTGAAGTCAAACTCCAAGCGGAAGTTGGTGAGGTTCAGATCCTTGAGGACCAAGCTGGACAGATGTTTGGCTTTGCCCGCGCCGCCCCAGTTACCGGGGTTGCCGGAGTAGCTGTTCGCCAGTTTGCCGTCTTTAATCATCCATCTTTCGGTCGCATCAACGGTAAGCAGGTTGCCGTCGAACGCAGTCCAATAGGTCTTGTTGCCTGCCGTGGTTTCCAAAACCGAGGATTGAGAATACTGGCTATGGAAATCAAGGAAATCGTTCGGATGGTCGAAGTAATACTTCACAGATTTGGTAGTATCGAAATCGCCGTTGATGTTGTTGATAACCGTTGCGGAATAGGTCAGCGTGCTATCAACAGTCATATTATGGAAAGGCTTGATCACAGCATTAAAGCTATGAGCACCTTCTTTGTTAGAGCGATAAGTAGTGCTCTCCATGCTGTACGGCAATTCGTACTCGAAGCCATTGTCATCGCGCATGGTCAACAGACCGCTCGCCTTCACGTTGAGCGATTCACCCGCCGCGCGATCAATGGTCTGAGGAGCGGGTTCGGATTCGATAATTTCAACAATGTTGATTGCCTTGGCATCCAGATCGGTGATGCGCAGGTTATCAATACCGCCGTTCGCCGTGTTGCTGGCGAAGTAGATGTAACCGCCTTCGTAGTCGGAGCCAAGATCAAATTCGTACGCTGCATCAATATCGCCGACAAAGTAGTACATACGGTTGTCGGAAACCACGATCTTCACACGGATCAACTTGCCGTTTTCAGGCGTGTACGGATCCACAGTGTAGGTGCCTGCACCGTATTTACCATCATTCCAAACTTTCGCGTTGCCGGTGTTCTTGCCGTGGTTATATTCCACGTGCACAGCGGTACCGCCCTTGGTGTGAGTCATCGAGGAACTCATATCGTCGTTCCAATCTTCAGCACCAAAACCGACAACAGTCCAGTTGGTGTTCGGAACCACGTCAACTTCCAGAATGAAGTTTTTGTAGGTTCTGTCTTTCAAAACAGCAATGCTGTAGTTGGAAGCGTAGTTGGCATGACTGCGTTCGTCTTTATAGGTAACACCGTTGATTTCCTTACCTGCCTTGAGTTCGGCAGCAGTGAGGCGGATGCCGGTGTTCACCTGGGTCAAACGACCGTTTGCAACAGTCCAACCGTCATACTCGGTGCCTTCGGTGCGAATAGCAGGAAGGTCCGTAGCATCGGTGGTGGGCATAAACCAGCTTTCAAAGCTGTCCAGAGCGGTCAGATTATCGAAATTGTACTGTGCGGTGATCTCACGGTCAAACGCACCGACGAGCACGGAAACTGCCGCGCGAACGCCGTTGGTGCCTTCCAGATAACCAATCAGGTTGTAGTCACCCTCGACAGTAAGGTCAATGGAATTTACATCCCAGTAGACATTCATCGTCTCAGTGCTGCCGTCAGCCTTGTTCACGGTCAGAGTCTGCGGGAGATGCGGACGAACGTCCACGTCGAAGTCAGCGCCTGCCGACACAACGATGGAGTCGGTGGGGTTGTTCACCGAAGTGTAGTCGCTGACCATATCCACAGCCGCACCGTTTTCATCCAAACGGATGATGTCCACAGCTGCAATGCCGAGTTCTGCACCGGAATAACCGAAGGTGATAGCACCTTCGCCGGTGGGCGCATTGGTGATCACACGAGCGGTACGGAGAGCACCGTTCAGATAGATCTCCAAGTTGTCGTCGAACAGACGCACACGGAAGGTATACGTGCCGCTCGGCGTACCCATGCTTCTGCCGGGGATCACGATCGGATCAGCAGAACCATTGGCGATGATGACGTCGCCGCCGACCGAAAGACCGATTGCCAACTGGCCATCGATATAATCGGCCTGACCGGGAGTAGCCACGACCTTGCCGAGTTTGGTCGCGTCATTCTGTCTCGCGGTTACCCAGAAAGTGCCTTCCTTGGTGGAATCCAACTGCAATTTGAAGATTGCATCGAAGTTTTCCAACTTGGTTTCTTTTAGTTCGAGCATCGCGAGTTTCTCGGTAGCGTTGCCGCCGAGATCATCCTTGCGCATCAGGATGTTGTCTTTCTTCTCCCAATGCTGGTCAAGCGTTTCGGTTACGGTAGTGGGAGTGCCACTGACCATAGCGGAATAGTAGAAGTTGTAGAGGCCTTCGAGGTATTCCTCGTCGCCCTTCATCGTTTCGGAATAACGGCCGGCCGCAGTATCCCACGGGCAACCCTCAACCGAATCGGAACCGTTCACATCGATGACCTCACCATTCGCATCCAAACGAGCGAGGGTGATTTCGCCGATATTGAAGTTGCCGGAGCCGAGACCGTATGCAAGATAACCGGAACCGGTGCGTGCAACGGTTGCAGGCTCAGCACTATTATCATAATAGGTAGTATTTTTAGCGAGGTTGGTGATCTTCACAGTTACCTTGTCGCCGACCACTTTCACATAGATGGTAACTTCCTGCGGAAGCGTCGTAGCAAACTTGGCCTGATCCTCGTTGTACATATCGCCTTCTTCGCCTCTGGTGGTCTTAATCTGATCGCCGCCGGCGATGGTGATACCCGCTCTGGTGATCGCCACAAACGCCTGATTCTTGTTGATATTCCACCAACCATTGGTAAACTTACCGGGGTTTGCCTGACGGAAACCAACGATCGCAGTGTTTCTGTGCGGATCGGCCGATTCAAAGCGGATGTCAAAGGTGGTTTCGAAGTTCTCGAACTGCAGTTCTTCGCCGGTCAACGTGTTTCTCGGTACAATCGAGTTGATCATACGGAGATTCTCATAACCGCCGTAGCTGCCGGTCTTTTGGAACCATCTGTCGTACAGCAAGGTGTCGATCGCGCCGGTATTACCGCTCTGACCCTCGTGTGCAAGTTTCTTACCAACTTCCATCTGATAGTGCGCACCTTCACGGTCATAGTAGAAGGCTGCTTTGTTATCGAGATAGGAAGCGACTTTTTCGGCATCCGGATGGGTGTCGAGCACCATGGTGTTGCCATTTATAAAGTTGTAGTAAGAATAACCGGAAACCGGATTGCCGTCGCCATCCAATTTGGGAGTGCCATCGGCATTCTCTTTAGTAGCTGTATATTTACTACCTTTATATTCAATCAAACCGATTGCGGAAAGCGTCCACTTCTCAGCAACCTGATTGGTCGCAGTGCCGAAATCAACCACGTTACCGTTCTTATCCAGTTCGGTAATCAGGATAGATTTAAATTCACGGTTTCTGGCGCCGATCGAGATATAGCCGGCCTCAGCGTCCTCGATGGTTTCAGTGCCGCTTGCCAAAGGAGTGGTCTCGCCAACTTTGGTCACGCTCCACTCAAGTTTAGTGCCAACCACTTTGACCCACAGCTTGTAATCAGCGCTGTTTTCAAGGTTTGCATTAAACGTGGTGCGCATGCCTTTGTTGTTGTTGCTACGGGCATTACCGGCGGTGATACCATCGGCAACCGCCTTGTTGTAATCCGCAGCTGCGGAACCGCCGTTACCAACGATCACAGCATCCACAACAGCACCGTCCAGGTTGCCCTGCCAGTCGCCGCCGAATCTGCCGGGCGTGGTCTCACGGAAGGAGATGTATATCGCACCAAGGAGATGTGCGCCGCCCTTGTTGAAGACAATCTCAGTCTCAAAGTTCTTGAGTTTTGCGAGATCGCCGGTCGCGGTTTTCGCAACCAGGTTCTGGGTCTTTCTGAGCATCTCAGCGTGAGAGCCGGAAAGGTTCATGTACAAGCCGCCGGTAGCGGAGATCTTCCACTGAGCCGCCTTGCTGTCAGCCTCGCCGTCCCATGCGGAACTGAGCTGGCCGGGATAGCTGAGCTGAGCATAGTGGCTGGTCTCTCTCATACCGTACATGCCAAAGCGATTGAGCAACCAGCTGTTGACACCGGTATCGTCAGCGGTAGGTACATAATAAGTACCGGAGAAACTTTCAACCTGCTTGGTGAGCTGTTTGAAATCAGCATTGAAGCGGGTCTTGCCGTCCGGGTAGGAAGGCTCTAAGTACGCATCGTCGGTGAAGTCAATGCCGTTGCCGTTGTCATCCAGGCGTTTGACCTTGAGATCGCCGAAGTTGCCGCCTGCAGCAGCAATACCGAATGCCATATAGCCTTCTTTGGTATAGTTGACGGTGAATTCACCATGATACTGTTTGGTGTATCCGTTGCTCTTGTAGATGTCAACGATCACTTTTTTGCCGACCGCTTCCACCTTCACAACAGAATCCTGCGTGAGCTGGGTAGCGAACACGTCGCCAAACGCATCATCCGCAAACTCATTTGCATGGTAGAAACGCTCTTTGGTGATGTCAGTACCACCTGCAACTGCAATCGAGTTCTTGGTGATCGCAATCAGCACCTGCTCTTGGTTGGGAGCATTGTAGCCATTCACGAATTTGCCGGGGTTCTTCTGACGGAAGCCGAACAAGAAAGCACCGTTATCGCTCTCAAAACGAACGGCGAAGGAAGCAGACAAGTTCTTCATCTGTCCCTGCACGCCGTTGGCGTCTTTGGGAATGATCGCGTTGATCTGACGGAGGCGTTCGCCGCTGCCTTCAGAATCGCCACGCTGCAACCACTTGTTATAGAACAACAACCAGTTGCCGCTGTTAGCGTTACCCGCAGTATCATTGCCATAAGGATCAACCTGGCCGTAGGTCGCCTCATGGTTGAAATAGAAGTCTACTTTAGACTTGATGTGATCGATAGCCAAAGTATCCGAGAAGCTGGTGAAGTGGATCCAGTTCTGATTGGTCTTGGTGTATTTGTCGCTCACAAATTCTGCACCGGGCAGATCGGTGAAAGACAATTCCCAAGCTTCAGCGAACACGCTTTCTTCCACTTCGGTCATCTCGTTGGTCGCCATCGTGTTGCCGCTCGCATCCAAGTGAGTGAGGGTGATGGTGCCAATGTCGCTGTTTCTGTTACCGACACCGTACGCGATGTAACCCGCTTTGGTGTACGGTACAGTTACAGTGCCGCTGTAGTACGTAGTGCTGTCCGTGTATACAGACACGGTTACCTGATCGCCAACCGCTTTCACACGAATGGTAACTGCGCCATTCGGAATGGTGGAAGCGAAAGTGGCAGTCGGGGTGCCGTCGTACATATCACCGGGTTTGCCCACATGGGAGGTATGGCCGGAGTAGATGTTCTCGCCGCCGGAAATAGTGATACCGGTTTTGGTAACCACGACGATACCCTGTTCCTGGTTCACAGCAAAGTAACCATTGGTGAACTTGCCGGGAGTCTGCTGACGGAAACCAAGCAAGAAGGACGCGTCATTATTATCGAAACGCACCTTGAAGGTGGTGTCGAAGTTCTGATACGCAAGCGCTTTGCCTTCCAGTTTCGGAACAAGCGAGGTGATCAAACGCATCTTCTGCGAACCGCCTGCACCGGAAACGGCACGCTGCAGCCAAATGTCTTCGTATACGGTACTGAAGTAACCGTAGTTGTTGGTCTGGCCGCTATACGCCGCTTTCTTGCCGGCTTCCATCTTGTAATAACTGGCTTCGCAGTTATAGTAGATATCGAAGTTGGCATTCAGCGCATTGATGATGCTGGTTTTGTCCGCCTTGCCGGCGTTCTTGTCATCATAGAAATCGAACCAGTCTTGATCATCCACGGTGTCATCAGTATTGTAAGTATGTTTACCGTTGGCATAACCGGTTTTGCCGGAGGTGGTCCATTTAAACGCCTTAGTGCTGCCGAGGTTGACAGGTTCGCCGGCTGCATTCAGCTCGGTAACCTGGATTTTCTTCAGCACGCGTTTGTCGTTGGAAGTACCAACCGAGATGTAACCGTTGCCGGCAGGGATGGTCGTTTCACCGCTATACACCTCTGCGTTGTCAGAAACCTTGGTAACCTTCACGGTCATCTTGGTGCCGACAACCTTCACGTAGAGGTTGTAGTCCACATTGAGTTCCAGATCGTTTGCAAACTGCAAGTCAACCGCACGGTCGTCCTTACCGGACAGAGAACCGAAGGTCAAGCCATCTTTGTAAACTCTCTGGTAGTCGTCGTTGTATCTCGTCAACGGACCGTTACCAATGATCGCCACCATACCGTTATCGGTGTTGGTGCCGTTATTGGTATTGGTGTTCATACGACCCGGCTCTGCCTGATGGAAGGACAGATACACAGAACCGAGCTTGTTGTTCGCTTTGTTGAACACAACATTGGCCTCAAAGTTGCTCAACTGCATCAGCGAACCATCGGCGTATTTCAGCGCAAGCAGATTGCTCTTTCTGAGAATCTGACCGCCGGTACCGCCGGTGTGACTGTACAAGCCACCGTCCTTGGTGATCTCCCACCAATATTCGCCGCTCCAGCCGTCGCTCGTTTCCAAGCCGGTAGCGAAAGAACTTTGACCGAGGAAACTGTAAGTTTTGTAAGCAGTTTGCTCTCGGCAGACGTAGAGACCGAATCGTGAGTTGATCCAGTTTTGGATTGCCGTATCCGTTTGGGCAGGACGATATCGATTGGTGGAAGCATTCCACTGATCGTTACCGACCAAAGCCGCCAGATCGGCGAAGTCGACTTCGTACTTTTCCACGTTCGCACTCGTATCTGCCTGCGCAGTCAACGAGTTCTTCGGAAAAGCGCCCGTGCCGACGATCACGCCACATAACAGCGCCAGGCACAGGAAAACCGCGCCAACACGTTTGTACATGGGGATCTTTTTGTTCATACCGCTCTCTCCTTTTCAAAAAAAGTGAATCTTGACTTCTTTGCCGAATCGGCCAAATCCGCCGCAAAAGCCAAGCAAATTTGCCATGCTTTCGGTTGTTCTGTCCCAAAAAGGGCGCAGTTACCCCAAAAAACACTTATCAGCGATATAATAATATAATATTTGAAGCGAATTTGCAAGAGAATTATGCACCTGTATATGAAGTTTGGCGGATTTTACAGCCCCTTTGAAATCTTTTTGTGTATTTCGCTGATTTTAATTTATTTTTTTATAAATGATTGCACAAATCCTTTGGCACTTTAAAGTGAAAATCGCATATTTTCGACCGTTTCTCCTCTCTTGTGAACACAGCCGCGTTTGCAACAAAAAAACAGCAGGACAAACGTCCTGCTGTTTTGAGAAAACGTTGATTACTTTCTGGGCGGTACAATGGGAGACCAACCCTCGGTGGAATCGTACTGAATTGTGGTTTTTGTGGTTTGAGTGGTAGTGGTTGTGGCGCGAGCAGTTGTAGTTGTTGTAGTGGTGGTAGCAGCAGCCGTAGAAGCGGTGGTTTTTACCGTCGTTTCACTTTTTTGCGTGGTGGCCGCTGCGGTGGTTGCGGTGGTCGTAGCCTCGGTAGTGGTAGTCGTGGTGGTCGGCTCGGTTACGGTTACCGCACTGGTAACAACGCTGCCGGTGGTTACCACACTGCCGGTCGTAACAGGCACACCGGTCGTAACGGGTACGCCGGTCGTAACGGGCTTGCCGCTCGCATTGGTCTGGGTAGTGCCTTTGCTGTCGGTTACCGGCACGTTGGTGGTAACAGTCGTGCCTTTCGTATCGGTTACCGGCACGTAAGTGGTTACGGGTTTACCGCTCTTGTCGGTTACGGTGATGTAAGTGGTAACGGTGCTACCCTTACTGTCGGTTACCGGCACGTAAGTGGTTACGGGTTTACCATTCTTGTCGGTTACGGTTACATAGCTGGTTTTCGCAGTAGTGCTCAAGCCGGGTATCAAATCACTGATATCCAACTCAATACCATCACCCACTTCGCCGTTGATAGTGGTCGTGGTAGTGGCTTCAGTGGTAGTGGCGGTATCGCCGTCGGCCTTCTTGCTGCATGCCGCCAGGCAAGCGATCAGCAGAGCAATGCTGACCATTAAAAGGGCTACTTTTTTCATGTCGTCAACTCCTCATTTTGTGATATTGTAAGCGATCATCGCATTGGTTACACATTGAAGTTACTGCGCTTCCGAACCGATAGCCGTTACGATAAAATGTCCGTCCACGCGTTTCAAAACGAAAATCTGTGCTTCTACCGCCATATCGGGGGTAGGCTCAATGGTATTGCCGCGTTCGTCCACTTCCAGTGCATCCACCGGCACATAAGCGACACGCACCTGATATTCATCGCCGGTGCGATAAATGGTGTCGATGAGCGGTTGGTAAGCAGAATTGACGAAGTTAAACGGCACGTAGTAATGCGACGTTGCTTCGTCGTACTCCACGTCGTCTTCGCCAAGGGTGCGGTGATTGAGCACTGCACCATCGCCAAAGAGGTATTTGTACGATGCTTCTACCTCGGCAACGGGCACGATCAGACGGCCGTTGTTGTCCAGTTCGTATGCCGTCGTGTCATCTTTTTCGCGCAACATACGAATACGCTCCGCTTCGGTGATACGCCACAGCGCAGCGCGCAACAATTCGTCATAATCGTCTTCGTTCACATCACTGAACTCAGGCAACGGATTGTAAGTAGTGAGCGGTTGCAGGAAATAATGCATTTCCTCGCGCAGATCGGTGTCATCCATCAGATCACGCACCATGCTGACACCCGTTGCCACAACGGCAACCACGCCCAGAACGGCGAACAAACTCATCAAGAAGCCGACAGGTGCCGCCCATTTGTAACGACCGCGACGGTTGCCGTACTTGCTCACGCGAGCATTTCTCTCCGCTTCGCGCGCCTTGAGTTTCTTGCCGTATGCAATCAATTTTTCTTTCTTTTCCTGCTGTTTTTTAGCGGCTTTTTCCGCTTTGGCAGCCGCTTTTTCTTCAGCAGTTACCGCCGTCTTTTCGTCAGCGGCGGCATCGCTCTCAAGCGCATCGTCTTCCAGCGCCTGCTCGATTTTTTTCCAATCAGCCATGAGGGATTTCCTCCTGCTTTCTCAGTATCCAAAACGTATTTGTCTTCACAGTATAACATACAATTTTGCGTTTGCCAACTAATTTTTTGACTAAGGGAAATTTTGACAACAAAAACGCACTGTCGGAAATAGCCGTGCGTCAAAAGTTGTCTCTTTAGGCAGGCGTACAAAGGCGCAGTATCCGCGAACGGACAAATCTCCCGAATTTCATGCATCACATCGGGCGTTTTATGCACGATATGTCCTTTTTAACGAAGTGCGCGCTACCACCTCGGATTCCCCTTTTTAAAACGGTATCCAAAGCGTATCAACTTCCTTGACAAACGGAAGTGGGACAACCTTTCAAGTCAGTATCTGTGTAGGCTTCATAAAATCAATTATCCGTTGTATTACCGAGAAAAACAATATATACCGGATGCTGAAGATCTACTTGATGACCAGAAAACCACCTTCCGTCCTCTTCGAAAAACCGCCTTTAAAACAAGCGGAAACAGCACATGGTTTAAAGGCGTTTTTTGGTCTGTCAGCAAAAATAATATGCAACATTTTTACCTGTTATAAAATTACTTGTCAAAGAATGAAAGTCAGCAAAAACAGCAAGCCGATTTTTCTTTTTTGGGACACAGAAACCATCTGCACAAGCGGCGTGCAGATATGACATTCTGCCGTGTTTTTGTCATATATTAGTACAATCAATAAAAACAGCACCGCTGTATCGTTTGATACAACGGTGCTGTTGTTTCATTTCAAATTCTGAACAAATTCTCAGTCTTCACGACGGCGATCGCGGCGATCACGACGGAAGCCGCCTTCACGGCGAGGCGCACGAGGAGCGTCGGACACGGTGTTCTCCGGTACCAGACCCTCAACTTCGATGAGAGCATCACGGCGAGAGAGGTTCAAGCGGCCCTGCTCGTCGATCTCGGTAACTTTAACCATCACTTCGTCGCCAACAGACACAACGTCTTCCACGGTTTCCACGCGTTTGACGTCGAGGCGGCTGATGTGCACGAGACCTTCTTTGCCGGGAGCGATTTCCACGAACGCACCGAAGGTCATCAGACGGGTAACTTTGCCCTTGTAGATCGCACCGATCTCGGGATCTTTCGCGATGGTCTCCACCACCATCAGAGCGCGTTTCGCATCTTCGGTGTTAAGAGCAGAAATGAACACATTGCCATCCTCTTCGATATCGATCTTACAGTTGCATTCCGCCTGGATCTTCTGGATTACGCTGCCGCCCTTGCCGATGACTTCGCGGATCTTGTCCACATCAATCTTGGTGCTGAGCATTTTGGGCGCATATTTGGACAGTTCAGCGCGCGGCTCCGCGATCACGGGCAGCATCACGTCGTCCAAAATGTGCATACGAGCGGTGTAGGTCTTGTCCAGCGCTTCACGGATGATAGCGGGGGTCAGGCCGTGTACTTTAAGGTCCATCTGGATAGCGGTGATACCTTTTTTGGTACCGCCCACTTTAAAGTCCATATCGCCAAAGAAGTCTTCCAGACCCTGGATGTCCACCATGGTCATGAAGCGATCGCCCTCGGTTACGAGACCGCAGGAGATACCGGCAACAGGCGCTTTGATCGGCACACCTGCATCCATCAGAGCCAACGTGGAGCCGCAGATGGAAGCCTGAGAGGTAGAGCCGTTGGAAGACAACACTTCGCACACGAGGCGGATGGTGTAGGGGAACTCTTCCACGGAGGGAAGCACCGGCACCAACGCACGCTCAGCGAGAGCGCCGTGGCCAATCTCACGACGGCCGGGGCCGCGAGAGGGCTTGGTTTCACCGACCGAGTAGGACGGGAAGTTGTAGTGATGCATATAGCGTTTCTCGGTTTCGTCATCCAGACCGTCCAACAACTGTGCATCGCCGGAAGAACCGAGGGTCGCAACGGTCAGAACCTGGGTCTGACCACGGGTGAACATACCGGAACCGTGCGCACGAGGCAGCAAGGAAACTTCGGCGTTCAGAGGACGGATATCGTTGATACCACGGCCGTCAACGCGTTTGCCGTCATCCAGCAACCAGCGGCGAACAACGAATTTCTGCAGTTTGTACAAGCACTCGTCGATCTTGCCGATCTCTTCGGGGTACACTTCGTCGAATTTCGCGTGCACTTCATCATACACGGGGAGCAAGCGCTCGTCGCGTACCAGTTTGTCATCGGTATCCAGCGCATAACGCACCTTTTCGATCGCAAACTCTTTGATCGCTTCGAACATTTCCGGAGCGGGATCGTTGGAAGTGAAGGGGAACTTCGGTTTGCCGATTTCGGCAACGATGCTGTTGATGAAGTTCACAACCTGCTGGTTGGCTTCGTGACCGAACATAATGGCATCAAACATGGTGTCATTGTCGATCTCGTTAGCGCCTGCTTCGATCATCGCAACCAGATCAGCGGTGGACGCGACGGTTACGTGCATTTCGGAGCGTCTTTCTTCTTCAGCAGTGGGGTTGATGACAAATTTGCCGTCTACCATACCGACAACAACGCCGGAGATGGGGCCGTCCCACGGAATATCGGAGATAGCGATCGCGATGGACGCACCGATCATAGCGGTGGTCTCAGGTGCGCAATCGGGGTCAACCGACATCACGGTGCAAACGATGGAAACATCGTTACGCATATCTTTAGGGAACAGAGGACGGATGGGGCGGTCGATCACACGGGAGGTGAGGATCGCTTTCTCGCTGGGGCGAGCTTCACGGCGCTGGAAAGAGCCGGGAATTCTACCAACCGAATAGTGCTTCTCTTCATAGTCCACGGAAAGCGGGAAGAAGTCCACGCCCTCACGGGGTTTTGCAGAAGCGGTAACGTTACACAGGATGGAAGTTTCGCCGTAACGGATCATACAAGAGCCGCTGGACAGCTGTGCCATTTTGCCGGTTTCCACTTTGAGGGGACGGCCGGCGAGGGTTGTTTCGAATACTCTGTAGTTCTCGAACATAAAAATTGCCTCCTTAAAATTTTATATTTACGAAGGGCACGGTTTTTAGCAATAAAACCAACGCTGACGATCGGTTTTCAGCGCTCGTTTCACTGCTAAATCCGCTGTCCTTCGCTGTTAACTTAAGCAACGAGAGGCAGGTGGAACTGTATTCCACCTGCCTCAATGTTACAAATTACTTACGCAGACCCAGCTTCTCAATGATAGCACGATATCTGTTGATGTCTTTTTTCTTCAGATACTCGAGCAGGTTGCGGCGATGACCGACCATTTTGAGCAGGCCACGGTTGGAGTGGTGGTCTTTCTTGTGCACTTTCAGGTGCTCGGTCAGGTCCTTAATACGCTTGGTCAGCACTGCGATCTGAACTTCGGGGGAACCGGTGTCGCCTTCATGGGTAGCGAACTCTTTCATGATCGCGGTTTTCTCTTCGGGTAACATCATAATCTTTCACCTCTTTTAATATTTCCGTATCACGCCAGTGCCGGGTCGTGGTGAATCCCATACGGGCAGACGCCGCGGACCGGGTAATCGGATTGCACTGCCATTTTTACGGCAGCCCTCATACTATATCATACGTTTTCCGATTTGTAAAGAACTTTTTTCTTTCACATAAAATTTTTCTTTATATATTCCGCACTTTGACGCACGCTGTCAAACGAATCGCCCGGGCAAATATCCTGTTCCACCACATAATATTTGACACCTGCTTTTTCAGCGGCAGCGATAATCTTATGGAAATCCATATTGCCTTCGCCGATCTCGCACATGATGGGAGTGCGATCAGGCTTGATGGTCATATCTTTCAGGTGCAGAATGTCGATGCGGCCTGCCAGTTTCTCAATCCAGCTGCACACATCGCCGCCGCCACGCTGTACCCAATGGGTATCCAGACAGAAAGAAGTCTTGACCGGATCAAGGCCCTCGACCAACATATCCATAATGGTTTTATCGCCGAATTTGCGGAATTCGTGCTCGTGGTTATGATAGGTGAATTTAAAGCCGTGCTCATAGATGACGTCTGCGAATGCATTGGCCTTTTTGATAAACGCCTGCACATCCTCTGCGCTGTTGGCGAAAAAGCCGCCGATACCAATGTTGGTGGTGCCGAGTTTACGATGCTGTTCCATCGCCTTTTCGGGATCTGCCACCAAACTATCTAAGCCACAGTGGGTGCCGCACACCTCGATGCCGACCTCTTTGGCGATTTCGGCGATCTCTTCAAGCGAGATTTTCTCACCTGCGGTCTGTACGTAGCTGTAGCCCATCTCTTTGATGGTTTTCATAGCCGCCAGCACGTCGTCATACGTTTCCAGATGCTCACGAATAGAATAATTTTGCAAACCGAATTCTTTAATCATCAGAATCCTCTCCTTTTTTACCGCATACACTGCGATTTTCATCAGGCTGATTATACCATCACGAAACAAAAAACTCAAGCGTTTGCGCACAAAAAAGCATTGCTCTTTTTCTCGAATCATATTGTATTTTTTTATTGCTTTTTTATGATATTTGCGGTATACTGTATGGTGAGAAATTATGGAGGTGAGCGGTTTTGAAAACGGTTGCAGTGATTTTGGCGGCAGGCAATTCCACACGTATGGGATTTTCCAAAATGACCGCCGATTTATGCGGAAAACCCGTCGTTTTGCATACCCTCACCGCGTTCCAAAACACCGATGTGATCGATGCGATCATCTTGGTCGCACGCGACGCAGACAAAACCGCGTTCGAACAACTGTGCAACGATAACGGCATCACTAAACTGTGCGGTATTGTGGCAGGTGGCAACACCCGTCAGCAATCAGCGGAAAACAGTCTTGCCGCATTGCCTGCGGATGCCGATTTCATCGCGGTGCAAGACGGTGCCAGACCGCTTTGCACAAGCGACATCATCACACGCACGGTAGAAGCTGCATTTACATACGGCGCTGCCGCCGCCGCGATGCCTGTCAAAGATACCATCAAGACGGTGGATGCAAACGGGTTGGTAACCGCCACCCCCGACCGCAGTACGCTGTGGCAGGTGCAAACGCCGCAGGTGTTTGACGTCAAACAATACAAAGAAGCCTTTGCCGTCGCGAAAGCAGACGGGGCCGACCTCACCGATGATTGCCAACTGTTTGAACGGCTGGGTAAAACGGTCAAACTGGTGCAGGGCAGTTATGAAAATTTGAAAATCACCACGCCGGAGGATCTGACCCTCGCCACGGCGTTGTTGGGAGTGTAAACTATGTGCGGATTTTGCGGTTTCACAGGCGAAGTCGTTGATCGTGAAACGTATTTGAAACAAATGACCGAAAAAATCACCCATCGCGGACCCGATTCGGACGGATATTATCTGGACGACGGCATCGCCATGGGTTTTCGCCGTTTGAGCATCATCGACCTTGAGGCAGGGCATCAGCCGCTGTACAACGAGGATAAATCGCTGGTGCTGACCTTCAACGGCGAGATCTACAACTATCGCGACCTGCGTGAAGAGTTGTTGGCGGCAGGACACGTGTTTGCCACCATGAGCGACAGCGAAGTGCTGTTGCACGGCTTTGAAGAATGGGGCGAACAACTGCTCCCAAAACTGCGCGGTATGTTCGGTTTTGCCATTTGGAACGTGAATACGCACGACCTGTTCATCGCGCGCGACTATTTCGGCATCAAGCCGATGCATTATACCCGTTTGGCGGACGGCAGACTGGTGTACGGTTCGGAGATCAAATCCATTCTCTGCCACCCCGATGTTAAAAAAGAGTTCAACGAGGCGGCACTGGATAAGTACCTTTCATTCCAGTATTCCGTGCCGACCGATACATTCTTCAAGGATATTTTCTGCCTCCCCCCTGCCCACTATCTGTGGTTCAAAAACGGTGAGGTCAGCGTGGCACGCTACTGGGATCCCATGTTCACCCCCGACGAGAATATGACGTTGGATGAAGCGGTGGACGCCATTGACGATGTATTCACCGATTCGGTGGAAGCGCACCGCATCAGCGACGTGGAAGTGGGATGCTTCCTGTCCAGCGGCGTGGACTCCAGTTTCGTCGCCTCGTATTTCGGCGGACAAAAAGCGTTCACCGTCGGCTTTGACAACGGTTCGCATTATAACGAAAGCACCTACGCCGCCGACCTCGCGCAAGAGGTGGGTATCAACCATTTCGTGCACATCATCTCCGAAGACGAGTATTGGGAGTCATTGCCGCAGGTGCAGTACTATCTGGACCAGCCGCTCGCCGACCCTGCTTGCATCGCACTGTACTTCGTTTCCAAACTGGCGGCTGAACACGTCAAGGTGGTGCTGTCGGGCGAGGGCGCTGACGAGTTGTTCGGCGGTTATCGTATCTATCACGAGCCCTTCTCGCTGGCGAAATATCAGAAGTTGCCCCGTTTTCTGCGTAAAGCGGCGGCAGGCGTGGCATCTATCCTGCCCGACGTGAAAGGTAAGTCGTTTATCATCCGCGGCTCCAAAACGCTGGAAGAGCGGTTTATCGGCAACGCCAATATGTTCACCAAACGCGAAAAATCCAAGTTGCTCAAAACCATTCCCGCCACCTCTCCCACCGATTATACGGCGGAATATTACGAGAAGACCAAAGGCCAGGATGACGTTACCCGTATGCAGTATTTGGACATCAACCGCTGGATGGTGGGCGACATTCTGCTGAAAGCCGACCGTATGAGTATGGCGCACTCTCTGGAACTGCGCGTGCCGTTCCTGGATAAAAAAGTATTCGAGGTTGCCGCGCGTATCCCCGTCCGCCATCGCATCGGCGGCGGTACAACGAAATACGCAATGCGCCTTGCCGCTATGCGGCATATCCCCGAGCGTTCGGCAAGCAAGCCAAAACTCGGTTTCCCCGTGCCGATTCGCGTGTGGCTTCGTTCCGAGAAATATTATAACATTGTGAAAACCGCGTTCACGTCTGCAGCCGCTGAAAAGTTCTTCAATACCAAAGAACTGATCAAACTGCTGGACGCCCATTTCGCAGGCAAAAAGGATAATAGCCGCAAAATCTGGACGGTGTATATGTTCTTAACTTGGTACGGCGTATATTTTGAGGAATAATCGCACCTGCGCCCACATACACATATCCCAAAGAGGTGTCGTGTATGTTCGTGTTCTCGTATAAAACGTCCAAGAAACAATTGATCGTAACAGGTGTATGCATCTGCTTGCTCATCGCATTGCTGGTCGTGCTGACCGGTCTGCCGCACAGCACTGCCCCCACCGCCTCTGCCAACGCGGACGGTGCCGACTATCTGAAAGGTCTCGGTTACACCGTAACGGGCGGCGAGATGCGGGAAATTCAGCTGCCCGAACAATCTGACAGCGTTATCAGCCGGTATGCCGCCATGCTGCAAGCGGCGGATATGGACATCACGCCGTATTTGGGCAAACGCGTACAAATGTACACCTATACCATCACCAATCATCCAAACGGCGATGCGGTCGCACACGTATATATGTATCAGAACAAGGTCATCGCCGGCGACATTACCGTAGACGGTGTGCCTACCATATTAAAACCAAAGGATGTTCAAAATGGAACGGCTGGATAAGATCATCTGCTCTCAAACCACCAAAAGCCGTCGGGAAACCGACGGCTTTATTCGTCGTGGACGGGTAACGGTAGACGGCGCAGTGTGCAAAGATCCGTCCAAAAAGTTCGATCCTGACACGGCAGTCATTTGCGTGGACGGCAAACAGTTGGCCTTTTCTAAATACGTATATTATATGCTCAACAAACCGGCAGGCATCCTTTGCGTTTCCCGTGATCCGAAAGCGGAAACGGTGGTAGACCTGCTTTCTCCCGAAGATCGCAGAAAGGATATCTTCCCTGCCGGGCGGTTGGACAAGGATACCCATGGTTTGGTACTGTTGACCAACGACGGCGACCTTGCGCACCGCATTTTGTCTCCGAAACACCACATTCCCAAAACCTACCACGTCCGTCTGGACGGACCGATCGGCAAAATGGAGATAGACCGCTTCAAAGAAGGGGTGGTTTTGGCAGACGGCACTCCGTGCTTGCCTGCGGATTTGAAGATTTTGGAAGACACCGAACGTCCCCTTGTCGAAATCACCATATTTGAAGGGAAATTCCATCAGATCAAGCGGATGTTCGGCACCGTAGACCGCGGTGTGGATTGGCTTTGCCGCCTTTCCATGGGTGGGTTGCAGCTGGATGACACCTTGTGTGAATGTGAATATCGTTCACTCGACAAACAAGAAATTTCCTTGCTGTTCAAGGGGTGTTGAAAACTTTTTGTGCAATTTGACGATATACAAAATAGATAAAAAACTTTAAAATATTTGTGCGATTTGCGACTGGAAATTTGTGAAAAATGTTGGTATACTATCTACTGTAAAAATATAGTCGGTGAAAACCGACCGATATAACGGAGGTTAAATTATGGCAGGCCTTTCTTTGAAAAGCATCTACAAGCGCTATCCCGGCGGTGTTACCGCTGTGTCCGATTTCAATCTGGAAATCAAGGACAAGGAGTTCATCATCATGGTCGGTCCTTCCGGCTGTGGTAAATCCACTACCCTGCGTATGATCGCCGGTCTGGAAGAAATTTCCGACGGTGAATTGTACATCGGCGAAAACCTCGTGAACAACGTGGCTCCCAAAGACCGCGACATCGCGATGGTGTTCCAGAACTACGCTCTGTATCCGCACATGACCGTGTTTGAGAACATGGCATTCGGTCTGAAACTTCGCAAGACTCCGAAGGATGAGATCAAACGTCGCGTTGACGAAGCTGCTCGCATCCTCGACATCGCTCACCTGCTCGACAGAAAGCCGAAGGCTCTGTCCGGTGGTCAGCGTCAGCGTGTGGCGCTCGGCCGTGCTATCGTCCGTGAGCCCAAAGTCTTCTTGCTGGACGAACCGCTGTCCAACTTGGACGCGAAACTCCGTGCGCAGATGCGTACCGAGCTCTCCAAACTGCACAAACGTCTGGGTACCACCTTCATCTACGTTACCCACGACCAGACCGAAGCTATGACCATGGGCGATCGCATCGTGGTTATGAAAGACGGTCTCATTCAGCAGGTCGATACTCCTCAGCATCTGTATGATCTGCCCTGCAATATGTTCGTTGCCGGCTTTATCGGCAGCCCCCAGATGAACTTCATCGAGTCCGTTCTGCTCAAAGAGGGCGATACCTTCTTCGTAGAATTCGGCTCTGAAGATACCAAAGATACCCGCGGTACCAAATATCGCATTCCGTTGCCCGCTTCCAAAAACAAGGACAACGTGCTGGACGAGTACGTCGGCAAGGAAGTTATCATGGGTATCCGTCCTGAAGACGTGCATGACGAACCCCGTTACCTCGAAGAGTTTGCGGATTGCAAATTCGCCGCTAACGTGGACGTTGCCGAGTTGATGGGCGCTGAAACTTACCTGTATCTCTCCACCGAGGGCTACAACATCACCGCTCGCGTGGAGCCCACCTCCACCGCTCGCCCGGGTGATAAGATCGAGGCTGTTATCGAGAACACCAAGATCCACCTGTTCGACAAAGACACCGAGCAGACCATCTGCAACTGAACGAGCGTTTAGCACCTGCTGATTGCAAGTTTCAGCCGCTCGTTCCTCACTATCCCGCTTCGCGGCATAGTGCCAAAACGAAATCTACCCAAAACGCCGAGGGAAAATTCCGTCGCCGTTTTCTTGTGTATATGTAAAACAAAAACCGCTTTTCGCATCCGAAAAGCGGTTTTAATTGTTGATGCCGTGTTTAAATCCGGTAACCTCAGTGGTCAGCACTTCAAATGAATATCCTTGTTTTTGCAATCCTTCGATAATGGCAGGCAACGCATCCGCGGTGGTCTGCTTGCCGTATCCGTCGTGCATCAGCACACAGATGCGATCCAAACCTTTCGCGCGGTTCAGCACGTTGGAAGCGATGGTAGAAGCGCTTTGATATCCACCGTCTGCATCTCCGGAATCGACGTTCCAGTCAAAATACGCATATCCCATTTCAGGGAGTTTTTTGGACAGGGTGGTCATCAGACCGGGTGTATACTTGCGACTGGTGGTGTTGGAAGAACCGCCTGGGAAGCGTACCACCATGCTTTTAACCCCCGTTGCGTCCTCCACCTTTTTGGAGATCGCATTCAGGTCAGCAAAATATGCCGATTCACTGGCGTATACTTTCGAGTATGTATGATCGTTACAATGCAACGCCAACGCGTGTCCGTCAGCGTGAATTTGTTTGAGCGTTTCGGTGTTATTGTTGCCAATCACAAAGAAGGTCGCTTTGACGTTATACTTTTTCAGAGTGGCAAGCACCTGCGGTGTAACGTTGGAAGGACCGTCGTCAAAAGTGAGATAACAAACCTTGCCGGCAGAGGGCTTGACGGTATTTTGACCGCCCTGCCCTTTTTTGTTTGCCGTCATCAGGTCGATCTGCTGTTGCAAGGAAGCGTTTTTGTCTTTCAGTTTCTGTTGTTCTGCTTCGGCAGCCGCGCGTTTCTCTTCTTCGGTTTTCAGTTTGCCTTCCAGTTCGGAATTCTTGCTTTGCAATTCATCCAACTGTTTTTGCTTTTCCGCGTCCGAAGCTTTTGCGGCATCCGCTTGCTGACGATAGTCATCGCGTTCGGTCTGCACCTGTTGCAAAGTCGCATTCGCCGCATCCATCGCAGCTGCATTCGCCGCTTGCATTCGCCGCTGGCGTACCACTAACAAGGTGCAAAGCACCACAGCTGCCACAGCAATAACCGCAGTGGATGCCAT
>JAZRQN010000142.1:0-4103 GCA_045649855.1 Acutalibacteraceae bacterium
TCGGGCACCGCAAGAGGGCGGGAAAAGGTAAGTCCCTCCTTCTCCGCCAATCAAAAGACCATCCCAATCGGGATGGTCTTTTTTCTTTTTGTATATGTTTATTCCGCGTCAAACAATTCCTTTTTGATCAGACGCACCATAATAGTGGTGTTGAGAGTGATAGCATCTTCGGGATAAATCTCGCGAATATAGCCGTGCAAAAACTTGTTTTTGAAATTCTGCACGATTTCTTCCTCGGATACGCCTTTGCCAAGGGCGGCAAGCACCTCTTTTGCGGCGTCTTGTGCGGCAGGTTTCATATTCGCCAGATAAAACTGCGTTTCCGTTTCGTTCAGTAAACCCCAGTGCGGTACCACCAGGTTTTTGACAGGCAGTTTTTCCACCTTTTCCATCGATGCGATCGCATCTGCATAACTGACCAGATAGATCGGCAAAATGGTCTGATCACCGTCAAACACGCCCAACGTTTCCGCGCCCAGGAACAGTCCTTCCCGTTCGCAGAAGAAACCCACGCAACAACGGGTATGACCGGGCAGATTGACCACCGTGAACTCCATATCTCCTGCCTTGATAACGTCGCCCTCGCTGACGGGAATGTCCACCCGCAACTCGTCTCCCAAAAACTCATAGTCATCCACACCGCAGGTGTGTGCATATTTGGAATCGAGATCGCGCATCACACGTTTAGCACCGTCTCTGGCAAAAATATCCACCGTGTACGTGCCCGCAACCACTTTTGCATCGGGATAGCGGCGCAACACGTTGGCACTGCCCAGCGCGTGATCATAGTGCGAATGGGTCAGAAAAATATAATCGAGTTTACGCTCACCCAATGCCGCTTGCACGTTATCCGCGATACACTCGCCCGTGAATCCGAAACCCGTGTCGTATAAAACACTCGTTGTGCCGTCGTCCAGCAAGAAGGCGGCATCGGCTTTTTTGCATCGTACGTCTGTAATTTTGATATTCATTCCATTACCACTTTCATTTTAGAATAACTTGCATCAGTATACTATACCATACAGCATTTTTCAATCATTTTTCAAAAAAAGAGAGCAGGTGTTTTATACACCTGCTCTCGTTACCTGTTCAGTTATGACAATCCGCCAGACATTTGACAACACAAGCGGTAGACGTTACCGTCAGCGAGAAGAAGAACAGCAACACACCGACAAATACCGCCCCGATCAAGCTGGTCGCGGCAAAGGTTACCGCCAACAAAATCACCGAGAACAGCACGGTGCCGAGGATGCCAAGCAACTGCGTCGACAACGCCGCACAGCAACAAGGGGTCGCTTCTTTACGCGCGATCGCGGTAGCCAGCAGCGTAACGCCCAGATAGCCGATTGCCACGCCCAGAGTTACCCACAGGAAAGCAGGGGTAACGGTGATCACAGCGGAAAACCGCAAAAATGCCGCTATCACGCCAACAGCAACACTCGCGACCACCGCCAAAGCGGTGCAACTCCACCGCGTACAACAATTACAAGATGCCATACATTCACCTCCCATACCACTATATGCGGTACGGAACGGACGAGTGTATTATATCTCGCTCAAATCGATTTTCATAATGCCAAGGCGTTGCAGACAAATGGTTTCTTCCCCACCGCCGCCACGGCAATATCCGCAGAGCATGGCGTTGTCCTTTGTGAAGAACATCGCAGGATAGCAAAAACCACGATCGGGCGCATCCTCGATTACGACGGGATTTCCCCACGTCTTGCCGTCATCGGTGCTTTTACGGATGACCAACGGCGTTCTGCCCCAGCCGCCCGGATATTCACGCAGTGCATTGTACTGCGGCACGGGGTTATACACCGCATAGGTGATGCCGTCGTTTGCTTTCATCAGCATCGGCGAGTCGGGCGAGGTGAAAATGGACGGTGCAGGTGCTGTAAAAGTATTCATATTGTCGCGCGAAAATGCTTCGTATTGCCAGCACTCACGGGTTCTCGCCCAACAACGAATGGTGCCGTCTGCGTGCTGAATCACGCCCGGCTCGATCAATCCACGCTTGTCGGGGGTAATTCTCGACAATGCAAGACGCGGATTTTTTGCCACAAAATTCTTGCCGTCATCCTCCGACACAAACGGGGTGGTGATACCATACCCATCCACGCGGCCATCCGCAAAAAATCCGTGCATCGCCGCCACGGTGGCGATCTGTCCGTTTTGCAGGCGGATAAAACGGTCGTTGTTAAATACATAATACGCAATCGGCGCATCCAAAGAACAGCGTTCCGCCGTGAAGGTGTAGCCATCCTCAGACAGCGCACGACCGAGTGTGTTGCTTTTATCATTCTCTTTGATGATGAAGTACAAACCAAGCTTGCCGTCCTGCTGTTCAAGCGCAGACACGCTCATAATATTGCGCACGCCAAACTGTTCCGCATTCACCAGGATTTCCGGCTCGGACCAGGTTTCACCCTCATCAAACGAACGGATCGCCGCAATATCGCAGCGTGCGCAATCATCAAAGTCATCACTGTATCGGCTGTACGCAAACAAAATGCCGCCGTCAGGCTGACGGATGAAAGCGCCTTCACTGTTGCGGTTATTCCCCACACCGGGGCGTTTATCCCACACCAATTTCATATCGTTTCTCCTCCTGCTGTTGTTTATAGAGCTTGGACATATATACAGCTGACATTGCACAGCAAATAAGCGAATACACCGTATAAATCAGATAGGTGATCAGCGAAGGATCATCTCTCAACATCACGATATATAACACACAGCTGATGGCATTGCTTGCCAACTGCAAAAATTGAAACTCAATCAACGCCAGCATACCGAATATCGTGGCAGCAATGCCCATAATTGTCACCGAGTTGTCCAGCAGTAAGTAAGGCGAGCCGAACAAGGAAAATGCCAGATATAAAACCAACCATGCAGCCAAACCACCCATCAACCAGAGCAGCCGCTGCTTATTTGTCAAGCGGCACAACTCGGTGGAGTTACCGTATGCTTTTTTGTTCCAACGGATGAAGGTGATCACCTGAAACAAAGCAGATACCAATAAGGCATACAGCGCCGAGGCATATAGCTTCATCGTAAAATATGAAATTGCATACAAAACCGCGTTTCCTGCGCCAAGCAGATAGGCATAGCGGTTCGCTTTGGTCTGCAGCAGCATAATGACCAGTGAAATGTACAACGGCAGCAGCTGAATGAACAGCGGTTGAAAGATAACGGCGGTCACGGTGATGGAGGTTGCCGCAACACCAAGCAAACAAAATCGAAATATGTTCAACGCAATTCTCCTCTGATTTTTCGTAAACTTTTGCCATACCGCGCAAGAATCTTGCGCTGGATCTGCCGCTCGGAATAGCCGAGCTGTGCCGCAATTTCGGACAACGGCATTCCGGAATGGACCAGCGTTTCCAAAACAATATCAGAAGCGGTAGACGGAAAGGCATCTCGTTCGTTCTCTTCTTGTTCAGCCAGCTCCCATAACGCCGACAACAACTCACACGCTTCCCGTTTACGTTCACATATTTGTCGTACGGTGTGTCGTGCAGGTGCGGCATAGTACCGCAAAACATCGTGAAAGACACTTTGCCGCAATTTAATCGGTTTGCCTGCCTGTGCCTGTAAAAACGAGACAAAGAACTTATAAAAACGCCCTTTCCCGTTCACTTCCAGCCCTAAAGTAGCTATATGGGTCGTCTGTTCCGCTTCATATGCGCGGTGAGAAAAATGCGGTTCTATAATGAGCAGTTCCCCTTTTGCAATTTCCAACTCACCACCAGTAGTATGACAGGTATACGGCCCGTCAACTGCAAGCAGCAGTTCAAAATAGCTATGGGTGTGCATAGGCGAATCAACAAAAGACATGGCATCGCTTTTGATTTTATGCAGCGTTACCGCCGTATCCTCATACTGTATGGTTTCGCTTTCGAATTCTATCAAATCACCGAGCATGCTCTCACCTCTCAAAACGAGTATACCATATTTCAATTTGATTGCAACACAAAACCCGACATATCGTTATAAAAATGTCGTGTTAGAAATACAGAAAATCGCCACCCAAACGGAGCGCTCGCGTAGGGATAATTCGCCTAAAATACTGAATTTTTGCGGTATAATGCGTTAAAAAG
>JAZRQN010000143.1:0-1948 GCA_045649855.1 Acutalibacteraceae bacterium
ATCGTATATCGCACGTGGTCACGAGTGTTTCTCTGTCTATTTTTACCGTCCACTTATATAGTTTGCCTTCTTTGTAGTTGCCGTGTTTGTCAACTGGGTTGCGGTCCTCATCAAACAACTGAACCGTACCCTTAATTTCTCCGCATGTTGCCTTATAGTTGATTTCTTCGATATCGATTTTGTAATATCCCTTCAACACCAACGAGTGATCCGCAAACGACAACAGCTTGTTTTCAACGCTTCCTTTTGCAATTGTTTTTAGGTCTTCAATGCTATACTCCGCGCCGGTGGAATCAACAATCGGTTCCCCTCTTGCACTCGAAGCAGAGCCGGATCCCGAACCGGTAGTCGGCACGGCACAGAAAGCAATGATAAAGCACAGTGCCGAAGCAATGATGCGCACCCACTGCAATTTTTTCCGTGCCGCCATATCGCCATGGGTTTTCTGTTGAATTACATTACGCACCACAGGCAACAGCAAAACGCCGGTCAGCAAAAAGAAAATACCACACAACGGCGATTGGCCAAACATAGCCAGACCACTTATAAAGCATAAAATCGCGCCTATAATTTTCAACACCTTCACAAAACCAGACGGCTTTTTGGTCGGTTCCTGACATACGGGACACTGAACTGCCCCCAGTTCTAAAGCCGTGCCGCACCACGCACAGTAACCTCTTCCATTTCCTCGTTTCGTGCCACAGGCGGAGCATCTTTTAGAGGTTACACTTGCACCACAATGACAACAATACATTATAATTCCTCCCTATACGTTTTTTACATTATACTCAATATTTTAAGCATAGTCAAGAGGTTGAGTATGATACTATGGTTTTGGTGATGAAAATGATTTCTTATAAACCGTTTTACGAAACACTTTTTCGCAAAGGTATAACGGAATATCAACTTATCTTCAAACAAGGATTCTCCGCCAACACCTTCCATCGGATGAAAAAGGGCGAAGCCATCAGCACCAAGACGCTGGACGCGCTGTGCTATGCGCTGGACTGCGGCGTGGAGGACATTATCACGTTTGTAAAAGAATAACACCCGACTCGGTGAGTCGGGTGTTTTTTGTTGTTTCTATGTTATCCCATTTCGTCCAACAGCTCTTTGGCGCGGTGGAGAATGGGCAGTTCCCGGGCGGCAATCAGCCGCCCCAGAGCGGTGACGCGGCATCGCTCGTACTCTGCCACCGCCTCGTCATAGGTCATTTTCAGCGTGGACAGATGAAAGGTGTGCACCTCGTCGGCGGTCATACGGGTCGCACCAAAGGCGGTGGCACGGCAAAGATAATAATGGTTGATATTATGGCGGTGGATCAGATTATAATAGTCGCTGACCGTGCCGATTTCTGCCAAAATCTCCACCGTGGCACCCAGTTCCTCCTGCAGCTCCCGCCGCAAGGCGTGGGGCAGCGCCTCTCCGTCCTCTACGCCGCCGCCGGCGGTCTCAATGATGGTGCCGGTACAGAAAATATCGTCGCGGCTGGCGCGGATGAAATAAAAATCGCCCGCGGCGTCCACCACCACGGCACGCACCACCGTGCGATGGTGGTCGGTGTAGGTAAAGGGCCACTCCGTGTCCTGCAATTCAATTGTAAGAGGGATATAAGGCATACCGTTCACTCCCTGTTCCGTCGATGGATTTATTGTACCACATACTGCGGCGGTTGACAAGCCGCCCCACCGCTAAATTGCCCATTTTCTCGCTAAAAATCGACAGGGATATTATACAATATTGCTCTTTACTTTTATTTTTCCAACTCCTATAATTATCTGTGCAAAAAGGAGATGTTTTCCAGTGAAGAGCTTTTATTTGAAACCCAAATTCTTTTCGGTTATGAAATCCTATACCGCCCAACAATTCACCAAAGATCTGGTTGCGGGTATCATTGTGGCCATTATCGCCCTGCCGCTGTCCATCGCGCTGGCGCTGGCCTCCGGCG
>JAZRQN010000144.1:0-10585 GCA_045649855.1 Acutalibacteraceae bacterium
GGGTAACTCGACTTAAATCCATTAGCAACAATAGGAGAACTGTACGATGCAAAACCATCCATTGATGGTGCGGTCGCAAAAACACAAAGTTTTTTATCGTGTCTTGCCGCTGCCAATCTACAGATATCATTAACAGAGCCGGTACCTACAGATAAGACACCTATGTCATGCATTGAAATTAGATTTTCGATTTCTTCTACATTTTCCATTTTTGCTACACGCAAATCATCATAAACCTTGAAAGATACATCAAAATCTTTTAAACTCTCTACTATACCTTCTGCGGCTTTGAGAGTATTTAAATCCGCAACCAACAGAATCTTGGATGGAAAATCGTTTTCTCTTAATATATTACCAACACTATAAACTAAATCTGATGCAATTTGTATATCCTTGATTGATGTCTTATGATGAAGTCCACAATCACAATCACCTGATATGCAGTTGATAATTTTGAATATTTCAGACATACTAATCACTCCAATAGCTTTTGCTTATATTACGTTATATCACCTCATAACCGTACTATAACATATATTTGCACGAAGTGCAACATCATCGGGCGTATGCCCACATCGTTTGTGCACAGCACAACACTGTTTGCCGTAAGAAAACCTCGTTTTGTGTCCGCAAGCGGAATGATGTAGACCTATCGGTCAAACGATGTTGTGTCCATGCGGACACAAACACAAAAAGAAAGACACGATTTTCATCGTGTCTTTCTTTTTGGAGGCGACACCCGGATTTGAACCGGGGAATCAGGATTTTGCAGACCCTTGCCTTACCACTTGGCCATGTCGCCGTATGCAGAAAAGGTGCTTTTCAGCACCTTTTCCTTTTTGGAGCGGCTTACGAGGCTCGAACTCGCTACCTCCACCTTGGCAAGGTGGCGCTCTACCAGATGAGCTAAAGCCGCAAAAATGGTGCCTCCGATCGGAATCGAACCAATGACACGGGGATTTTCAGTCCCCTGCTCTACCAACTGAGCTACAGAGGCAAATTTGGCGACCCGGAACGGGCTCGAACCGTCGACCTCTAGCGTGACAGGCTAGCGTTCTAACCAGCTGAACTACCGGGCCAAATTTGTGGTGGGAACAACAGGGCTCGAACCTGTGACCCCCTGCTTGTAAGGCAGGTGCTCTCCCAGCTGAGCTATGCTCCCATCAAGCGTCGCGCAAGGGTCGGTCATTATAATACTACAAGATCCCGTATTTGTCAAGTAGTTTTTTCACAAATTTTTGTTTATTTTTTACTGTTTTCTAGCAGCAATCAGCCGTTCGATATCTTCTCTCGTAAAACGATAGACATTATCACAAAAAGAGCAGTCCGCAACCACATTTCCGTCTTCATCCGGCAAAGAACGCAGTTCCTCCTCGCCCATCGACAACAACGCTTTTTCCACACGTTCGCGACTGCAGGTGCAACGATATTCCGGCTCATAGGTATCCAGCACGTCAAACGGCATACCGTCCAGCGCTTTTTCCACGATCTGCATCGGGCTCATACCTGCGCCAAGCATCTCGGTCATCGAACCCAAATTAGCGATATTCTTTTCTACTTTATCTATAATATCTTCGGGACAGAACGGCAACAACTGCAACAGCAGACCACCTGCCACCTTCACCGACAGATCAGGTTCCACCAACACACCCAACGCGCACACTGTGGGAGTCTGTTCACTGGTAGCATAGTAGGTGGTAATATCCTCCGCGATCTCACCCGTTGTGAGCGGAACACAGCCGACGTACGGCTCACCAACACCCATATCGCGAATCACGTACAACATACCGTTGTCGCCGATTGCTCCGCTGACATCCAATTTGCCGTTCGGTTTGAGCGGAATTTCCACCACGGGATTTTCCACGTAGCCGCGCACGTTGCCCTCGCTGTCCGCCACCGCCATCACCATACCGGTAGGGCCCTCACCACGCACTTTGAGGGTCATGGTATCGTCTTTTCCTTTGAGCATCACGCCCATCATAGAGGCGGCGGTGAGCAAACGACCAAGCGCCGCTGTCGTAACAGCGGAAGACTGCTGAATCTGTTCTGCACGCGCAACAATATCGCTCGAATCGATTACCATTGCCATCACGGTGGCATCCTGGGTTAAACAACGAAGTACCTTTGCCATTATATGCTCCTATCTCTGTTTCAGACCTAAATTTTTCGTAACAAATACCACGCGCTGTGCCGTTTCCGAGGGCGCTGCTTCGGTGCGTTCCTCAAAAATGCCCAACACCTCAAAACCTGCCTCGCTCAACAAGCGACGCAAGGTTTTCTCGGTATACGCGCGTTCGCGGATCTCCTCGGTATAACGGTCATATCCTTCCCCATTATTCACAAAGAAATCCAGTTGTATGGCGACCTCTTTGGTACGCGGCATATAGTGGTTCTGCCACGCGCACAAAAAGTCGTCCTGTTCGTATATGAATGCATTGTCGCCAAGCACCGTTTCATGCTTATACGGTGTATTAACGTCAAAAATAAACAACCCGTCTTTTTCGATAAACAGTCCCAAGCGGCGGAACACCTCCCCCACATCCTCCGTTTTGAGAAGATGGTTGAGAGAATCGAGCATACACACCGCACCGTCCACCGTGCCGAACAGATCCAGTTCTCGCATATCTTGGCACAACAGCATCAGGCGATCACCAAACGGCGCACCTTTATCCATTGCTTCCGCCAACATATCTTCCGAACTGTCCACACCGATGACGTCCACACCTTTTTCCAGCAATGCGCACGCAAGACTACCCGTGCCGCAAGCGAGATCCAAAACCGTTTTGGGCGGTTTGGCACCGTACGTGCGAAACAATTTCAACAAATAGTCCGCCCAGCCGACATGGTCTACGTTTTCGGTCAATTCATCATAAAAGAACGCGAAAGAACCGTAGCCAGCCATATTACGCGTCCTCTTTCATACGATCCAGCACAATGCGATAGTTTTCAGAAGAGCGTTTCACACGGCTGACAGTCGCAGTAGACGCACCCGTTGCTTCCACGATGTCCGCATAGTTGCGTTCTTCCTGCAACATTTTAGCGACCGACAGACGCTGCACCATCGCGCCGATCTCTTTTTCGGTGCACAGATCGCTGAAGAACAAATCACATTCCTCGGGCGATTTCAGATGCAGAATTGCCGAATACAGCAGTTGTTTGTTTTCCTCGGTAAGTTTAGCAGCCATAATATCCTCCTATATCTGACCTTCGACGCGCATTTCACGCGCCGCTTGCAGGTTGGTTTCGGTAACGGCGCCGCCGATAATGCGTGCCAATTCCTGTTCACTTTCGCGCTCGCCAAGCGGTAATACGGTGGTTCTCGTTTTACCGTCGCTGACATTCTTTTGTATCAACAGATGATGATGCGCACGTGCGGCAATCTGTGCCAAGTGGGTTACGCACAAAATCTGCCGATGCGTGCCCGTTTGCCGCAGTTTGACGCCCACCTTTACGGCGGCATGTCCGCTGATACCCGTATCGATCTCATCGAATATCAACGTATCAATGTCATCCACTTCCGCCATCACCGATTTGATGGCAAGCATCATACGGGACAGTTCACCGCCGGATGCGATGTTCGCAAGCGGTTTGGCAGGTTCGCCGGGATTGACCGACAGCAAAAACTCCACCTTATCACCGCCCGTTGCGGTGAGCGATACCGCTTCAACAGACACCTGTAATTGCACAAACGGCATATCCAAAAACGCCAGTTCTTTCGACACGCGTTCTTCGAACTGTTTTGCCGTCGCTTTTCGTGCGGCGGTCAGTTTCTCCGCCGCCGCAAGGGTATCCACGCGCGCCGCTTCCAGTTCACCGCGCAGTTGTTCTGCACGGATATCTGCGGTTTCAATGCCGTTTAATTCCGCTTTGGCATCCTCCAGCAGCTGTAACATACCTGCGGCATCGGTGCCGTATTTCTGGGACAAACGCCGCAGCAGAGCCAAGCGATCTTCGGTCGCCTCTCGATCCGCTTCATCAAAATGCATATCACGGGCAAAGGTGCTCACCTCGTCCGCCACCGCTTCCAGATCATACATCACCGTCTGCAAGCGTTCGGCAAGCGGTGCCACACCGCCGACCAACGCACCTGCGTGCCGCAACGATTCGGCGGCGGTTTCCACCGCGCCCACCGCACCACCTACTTCCGCACCGTTGGGCAGTGCGTCGGTTTTGCGGATATATGCCGCGATTTTCTCGCTGTGGCGATAAAAATCGCGTTTATCTTCCAGCTGTTTCTCTTCACCTGCCACCAGACACGCCGATTCCAGTTCGTTTATCCGGAAATTGAGCATATCGGTGCGTTGCAGTTTTTCGCTTTCCGCCATCTGCAACTTTTTCAACGCACGGCTGATGTCGCAATAGCGATGATACGCTTTGGTGTACATATCGCGCACCGCGTCAAAATCACCCAGTTTTTCAAGATAACCCAAGTGCAAATCAGGGTCCAGCAACGATTGATTTTCATGCTGTCCGTGAATATTGACCAACATTCTGCCAACCTCACGCAACACGCCCACCGTCGCAGGTCTGCCGCAAATTCGTGCACTCGTTTTACCATCCGCGCGAATGGTACGACCGATCAGCAAGGTATCCTCTTCCATCGGATACCCTTCTGCTTCCAGATACGCTTTTACACGATCGGAAACATCCGTAAAGGTCGCAAACACGCGCGCTTCTTCACATCCTGTGCGCACCAAATCGCGACGCACACGTTCACCGAGCACCGCATTGATCGCATCGATCAGAATGGATTTACCGGCACCGGTCTCGCCCGTCAACACATTGAGCGCATCGTGAAAATCCACGTCCGCACGTTCAATCACCGCAATATTTTCGATATGTAAATTACAAAGCAAGCCCGACACCTCCTTTCGGTGCTGTTCTATCAGCGTTGCAACAGTTTGTTGAGTTCTTCGGTCAGTTCCGCGGCACGAGCCTCGGTGGTCGCGATACCGATAAAGGTATCATCACCTGCCAACGTGCCGATAAGGCCTTCCCAATGCAGAGAATCCATAGCGGCACACACCGCCTGCGCCATACCGTTGAGGCACTTGATGACCACGATGTTGGACGCATAGTTCACATTGGTTACCGCATCGGCAAACAGCGAATGGAATTTCGAAGAAATCTGTGTGCCCTCTCTGCGTTCCACCGAATAACGGTATCTGCCGTCGGAATCCAGAATTTTAATCAGCCGCATCTCTTTGATATCACGGGATACGGTCGCTTGTGTTACGTGAAAACCCTCGTCTTTGAGCAAACGTTGCAGTTCTTCCTGTGTATCCACCGGCTGACGGCGGATGATCTCCAGAATAGAAGCTTGTCTTTTCAGTTTCATCGTTGTCCCCCCATCAGCTTGTTTTCTACCTCGTCATAAAACGAGCGTGTTTGCAATCGGATCAACCGCACCACGTACGCAGAGCGTTTCACGCTCACCGCACCGTTTTGCGGCAGTTGGATTTCGGTTTCACCATCCACCGACAAGTACGCATCGCCTTGTGTCCCCTTCGTGTCAATGCGAATAGGCGTATCTGCAGGCAACACGTAGGATCTGCTATACAGCGAATGCGGACACACGGGGGTCAGCAACATACAAGGCACTAACGGATGCACCACAGGACCGCCTGCAGACAGAGAATACGCCGTAGAACCCGTGGGGGTTGCCACCATCACGCCGTCCGCGCGATACCGCATCACGTTCTTATCCCCTGCGCTCACGCGCAAATCCACCAAGCGAGACAACGCACCGCGCGAAATCACCGCTTCGTTCATAGCAAGGTATGTATCGTCGCCGCCGTCCACCATAACGTCCAGCAGCATACGCTCTTCGGTTTCGTAATCATCCTCAAACAACAATTTGAGTCGGGCGGTTTCATCCATTTCCAGACCTGCCAGAAAGCCGAGTTTACCGCTGTTGATACCTAACACGGGGATGTCGTAATGTGCGGCTTGCTTGGCGACGTGCATAATGGTGCCGTCTCCACCCACCGCAATGATAATATCCGCAGATGCGACAGGCAATGCGTCTCCCGACGAAAAACTCACCGCGGTTACATCAGCACCAAAACCGCGCAATTCTGCACAAATGCGTTCTACGTCCTGCGCACTGACAGCGGTATGTATATTGGATACCAACAATATCTTTTTCACGATTGCCTACCCCCTTTTTTCAAAGCGTTATGCGCCGCATCCACCACGTCCCATATCGGCAGCGGTATAAAATCAGGCGCTTTTGTATTACTATACACCAATACGATTAAAAATTCAATATTTCCTTCTCCGCCTGTGATGGGAGAATAATCGATTTTGGAAATTCCAAGACCTTGTTCGGTGAAAAATCCGCATAATTCTTCCAACACGTTGCGATGCACCTTTTTATCACGCACAACGCCGTGCTTGCCGATTGCGGATTTCCCCGCTTCAAACTGGGGTTTAACAAGGCACAAAACGGTAGCACCGTCTTTCAGATACGGTAACACGGCAGGCATCACCTGTCTCACCGATATGAACGATACGTCAATCGCGCACACGTCCACACTTCGGCCGGGCACAGTTTCGCGCAAGCGTTCACTGCGCACATCGGTGCCTTCCAATACGGTTACACGCGCATCCGCACGCAAAGAATCGTGCAGTTGATCGGTACCCACGTCCACAGCATACACGTGAGCGGCACCTGCTTGTAACAAACAATCGGTGAAACCGCCTGTAGAAGCGCCCACGTCCATTGCCGTGAGCCCGTCCATCTGCAAACCGCTGATTTGCAACGCTTTTTCCAATTTGAAGCCGCCGCGACCCACAAAACGAATGGAGGACGTATCACATTCCACCACCGCGTCCGCGAGCACCTTTACCGAGGCTTTGGACACGGTTTTTCCATTCACGGTAACAGCGCCGTTTTCAATCAATTCCTTTGCTTTTTCTCTGCCGCTGACAAAACCGCCTGCGACCAAAAAAGCGTCCAAACGCATACCATCACTCATACCGCGTCCTCGCGATCTGCCAGCAAACGATACAAGCTGTCCGCATCCAAACCGCTCATCTGCATACCTTGTTCCAACGTGCAGGGCGGCAGATTGCGTTCAATGGCGCGCACCACATATTTGCCCGTATATCCGTTTTGCATCAAGGAGGCCGCCAACTGTTCGCCGATACCGCCGCGTTTCGCGCCTTCTTCCGCAAACACCACGCGTGCATACCGTTTGGAAATCTCGAGGATTTCCTCTGCAAGCGGGAAAATACAGTTGAGTTTCAGTACCGATACAGGCGTACCGTTCTGCGCCATCCGTCTTGCGGCTTCCAGCACGTTGCCGTACAGTCTGCCGTAGGTGATGACCAGCGTATCCGCTTGTTCGTGTTCTTCCAAAAAGCACGTCTCACCGCTCGGACGATAATCCTGCAAAACAGACGGTTCTCCGCCGCGCGGATACCGCACCGCCACGATACCGTCGGTGTCATATACCGCCTGTTTGAGATGCAATTCCAATTCCGCGTATGTCGCAGGTGCAAAAACGGTGGTGTGCGGTATAGTGGTCAAAAACGGCACGTCATAAATACCCTGATGGGTCTCACCCTCATCAGGCACGATGCCTGCGCGATCGACAGCGAGTACGATATGATTACGCATAATCGCCGTATCGTTCAGCAGTTGGTCATACGCACGTTGCAGGAAGGTGGAGTACACTGCGAAGATCGGCAACACACCACCGACCGACAAACCGGATGCAAACGTTACCGCGTGCGATTCCGCAATACCCGTATCGAAGCAACGGCGCGGCGTCTGTTCCGAAAATTCCACCATACACGTTCCGTGTTTCATAGCGGCGGTGATACCGACCACGCGGTCATCCGCCTTTGCCATCTCGCCCAACACTCTGCCAAACACGGAAGAATACGTTTGAGCAATAGACGGCACGAGTTTCTGCGCAGGGTCAAACCGTCCCACGCCGTGATAACTGCCCGGGTCCTGCTCTGCAAAGGAATATCCTTTACCTTTCACAGTTTCCACGTGTACAACCACGGGGCATGCCAACATTTTCGCCGTTTCAAATGCATTGGCAAGCTGCTCAATGTCGTGGCCGTTCACAGGGCCGATATAGTGAAAGCCCATATCCTCAAAAAACGAAACATCCTTGAAGATCGCGCGTTTCATACTGTTTTTACTGCTGGACAGCAGTGTATAGATAGGTTTGCCGACCAGCGGCACTTTTTTGAAGAAGGCACTCACGCGCCCTTTGAATTTCAAGTAACGCGGACGAGAACGCAAAGTGGACAGATGACGTGCCGCAAATCCAACGTTAGGGCTGATAGACATCTGGTTATCGTTGAGCACCACGATCAGCGGATCATCACTGCGGCCTGCATTGCTGAGACCCTCATACGCCAGACCACCCGTCAAAGCACCGTCGCCGATCACCGCAACCGTGAATCCGCGTTTTCCTGTCAGCTCCTTCGCTTTGGCAATACCGTTAGCGGCAGAAACAGAGGTACTGCTGTGTCCCACTATAAAACGGTCATAATCGCTTTCTTTCGGGTTAGGAAAACCGTACAAGCCGTCCTTGGTGCGGATAGTATGCATCGCATCCCTACGACCTGTCAGCATTTTGTACACGTAACACTGGTGTCCCACGTCCCACACCACATCGTCCTGTTCCAGATCAAATGCACGCAGCAAAGCTACCGTCAACTCCACAACACCAAGGTTGGAGGACAGATGACCGCCGGTCTTGGATACCGCTAAAATCAGTTCACGTCTGATTTCAGCACAAAGCGCGTCCAATTGACCGTTCTCTATTCTTTTGACATCATCCGGCCCGTTGATCGAGCGCAGGAAGTTTGTCTGCTGTTCCATACTTTCACCTTAAAACTTACGATGTAAAAGTGCTGTGGCAAGCGCTTCCAAGTGCGAAGTATCCCCCGCAAACTGCGAGAGCGCTTTCAAAGCAATATCCGTCTTCTCTGCTGCGGCGGCACGTGTTTGTTCCAAACCGCACAGGGTTACATAGGTTACTTTCTCATTTTCGGCATCGCTGCCAATCGGCTTACCGAGCGCGGTTTCATCCGCAGTTACGTCCAAAATATCGTCTACCATCTGGAACGCAAGACCGATATTTTCACCAAACACAGCGGCAGCCTTTTGCGCAGCAGCATCACCGCCGCCGACCGCAACGCCCATTGCGCAAGCGGCACGCAACAACGCCGCCGTTTTGCCGTCCTGCAACGTTTGCAGGGTTTCAAGATCGATCTGCTTGCCTTCGCTTTCCAGATCGATGCATTGACCGCCAACCATACCGGCAATGCCTGCGGCATCCGCCAGAATAGACGCGGCTCTCAGCACCGCATCCGCAGGTATAGTATTTACATTTTCAGCGGTTAAAACCGTTTCAAATGCACGATTCAACAGCGCATCGCCTGCCAACAGTGCCATATCCTCACCGAACTGCACGTGGACAGACGGTTTGCCGCGGCGCAAAGGACTGTTATCCATGCACGGCATATCGTCGTGCACCAACGAATACGAATGAATCATTTCAATTGCCGCCGCAAACGGTAACGCACGCTTGACATCACCGCAACACAGGCGGCAAAATTCCATAGTCAGAACCGGACGGATGCGTTTTCCTCCGTCAGCGCAGGCATACGCCATCGCATCCACAACCGTATCACGAAAACCGTCTTTTTGCGGCAGATATTGCGGCATGGTTTGCTCAAACAAGCGGCAATGTGCCGCTAACATCTCGGTATATATCGCCATTTAAGACAGCTCCTCACCCATATCCTGCCCCAATCTGTCGGTGAATTCCCCACCTGCAGTGTCGGTCAGTTTCACAATTTTTTGTTCAGCGGTTTTGAGCTGTTCTGCGCAAAACGCGGTCAGTTTCGTTCCTTCCTCAAACAAACGCAACGATTCATCCAACGTGCATTTGCCACCTTCCAGCGCGACAACGATCTCATCCAGACGTGCCATTGCTTGTTCAAAGGTCAACGTATCAGCCATGGGTCATTTCCCCTTTCGTACAGGTATTAACGGTGCACTGTATACAGCCGTCTTGCATTGACAACGAGAGCTTGTCCCCCGGTTTTGCATCTTCCACCGAGGTCAGCACCGCGTGTTGTTCATTTTGTACCATCGCGTAGCCGCGAGAAAGCACCTTCAAAGGACTCATTGCATCCAAGGAAGCCGCCTTGGCAGACAGTTTGGTTTTTGCATCCGCTATTCTCGCCTGTGCAACGCCCAAGAACCGCCGTGTCAACAAATCCAACCGCATCGCGCTTTGTTCAACGTGGTACGTAGGGCTGGCGAGTGCACGTTTACCGCGCAACGCTTCCAAAGACAAGCGTTTGGTTTGCAGATCGGTACGAACCGCGATGGTGGAACGCACCGTTAACTGTTGCAAGTGCAACAGCAGATCTTCCGCATCGGGCACTGCCAGTTCAGCGGCTGCCGACGGAGTCGGCGCACGCAAATCGGCGGCAAAATCACAAAGTGTAAAGTCAGTTTCGTGTCCCACTGCGGAAATCACCGGAATCTGCGATGCCGCAACCGCGCGGCAAACCTCTTCGTTATTAAATGCCCACAAATCTCCCA
>JAZRQN010000145.1:0-13223 GCA_045649855.1 Acutalibacteraceae bacterium
GTTTTGTGGCATCAGGGTGAGTCGGATTGCAGTGATGACCTGTATCCGTGTTACGAGGAAAAACTTGCCACCGTCATGCACGCATTCCGCGAAAAACTGGATCTGTACGACGTGCCGTTCCTGTTGGGTGGTCTGGGCGAATATCTGGTCAACTGTCCGCGCGACCCGAAATATCAAAACTATTTCCACATCAACGACGCCACAAAATCGTTTGTGGGAAAAGAAAATATGACAGGTTTTGTATCGGCAGAGGGCCTGACCCCCAATCCCGATAATCTGCATTTTTCCGCCGCGGCTTTGCGTGAGTTTGGCGAGCGATATTATGCCGAGTTCCTGAAATTGGAAGATAAAAACAAGGTGTTTATCGATAAAACACCGCACGACGAGCAAAGCGATATTGCATTGCTGTAATAACAAAAAGCAGTGTTCGATATGTATCGAACACTGCTTTTTTGTTAAGGTATCGTCAAAAAAGCGACAGCTTCGGTATTTCGCAACACGCAAAACGTGATGCACAATACCAACACGACCACATAGAACCATTTCTCGATCGTACCCATCTTCGTCCTGCCGCATTGGATATACTGCCGTAATTTATGCACAAACAATATTAATGCAAACGGGAGCAAACATAGGACAAGCAGGTTATACCGTGCCGCGGCAACAAAATCCAAGCGAAACAACTCCAAAAACATCCTGGTGATGCCGCATCCCGGGCAATACAGACCGGTCAGCAGATGGAATATACACGGAACGCCAACACCCGTCAGCCGGGTGAATACCGCATACGCAATCCCCACCCCCAGCACAAGTGCCGTTTTGGATACAACATTCAGCAATCTTTTTTGTTGTTCTTGATTGATGTTCATCATAGCATAAAAAAGGCGGCACGAAAACCGTGCCGCCTGACTCCGTTCTTATCCCTCGAAATAGGTGTGGCTGGCAATCCACTTGTACAGTCTCGGAACCACCCAGAAACCATAAATGCCAAAAGTGATCAGCGTCAGCAAGAACCATTTGATCCAGTTGCCGAACAACTGCATACCGGTACCGTTAAAGCCCAAGCGTCTGCCGCTGACAACAGTGTGTCCGATGACAAACTTCATCATAAAGCAGATCGCCCACGGAGTTGCGATACCGCAAGTGAACGAGATAATCAGAGACGCTGCAATGGTGTTGATAATCGTTTCAAACACACCGCCGTCCCAAGTGGACACAACAGCAGCAGTGCCGCAATTGTTACAGAACGATTGACCCTCATACAGTTCCTGACCGCAATTTTTACAAAATGCCATATTTATCCCTCCTTAATGAGATGCTTTATTCTACCATTTTTGTCTAAAAATGTCAAGGAAATCCACAAGGGGATTGACCGAACGTTGACAGCCGTGGTATGATAAATACCATAAAAGGAGCGTGATAGAGATGAAAAAAATCATCGCACTGATCTGTGCCGTTTTGCTGTGTTTGAGTTTCACCGGTTGTAAAAAGACGGCAGAGCCCACCCCGTTGACCATCGAAAAAGCCGCAGAATTGCTCACCACCGAAACAACGGTATGGGATATTACACGCTGGAGTGTATATAACGGTGCGCTTGGCACCACGCAAACAGGTTTCAAAAGTTGCAAGATCACGGTTGCTGTTTCCGCAAAGCAAGCAGTCGCTTTAGATGGAGCTTCCATCACCTTTGATCTGATTCCCAATGACCAACGCTATCAAACGTTGACCGATCAGACACTTACCCTTTCCGCTGACGGTACGGCAAGCGGCATATACAAATACGAAGATAAGCAAGAGGGCGATGACAACCCCTCCTTCACCGTGCGTATCACCAACGTGAGCGGCACTATTCAATAAATTGTAAGCAGGTGTTTGTATGTATAAAATCCCATTTGGCAAAAGCGGTATGGACGTTCCCACCATCGCAGTGGGATGTATGCGCATTGACCGCTTGAGCGAACGCGACCTGTCCGCATTTATCGATACCGCACTGGAAAACGGTGCCAATTTCTTTGATCACGCGGATATTTACGGTGGCGGTGCTTGCGAAACCGCATTTGGAAAAGCCACCGCTCACATTCCGCGCGAACAGATGATCCTGCAGACCAAATGCGGCATCCGCCCGGGTATTTCCTTTGATTTTTCTTACGACCACATCGTCAGTGCGGTAGAAGGCAGTCTCAAACGCCTGCAAACCGATTATATCGACGTGTTGCTGTTACACCGCCCCGACGCCTTGGTAGAACCCGAAGAGGTGGCACGTGCATTTGATCATCTCAAAGCCGGCGGTAAAGTGCGGCATTTCGGCGTATCCAATCAAAACCCGTATCAAATGCAGTTGTTGCAACGATATCTGGATATGCCGCTGTGCGCCAACCAGTTGCAATTCGGTATCATGCACACCCCAATGGTGGATGCGGATATCCACGTAAATATGCGTGATGAGGCGGCTGTCAACCGCGACGGCGGCGTGTTGGATTTCTGCCGTTTGGAAAACATCACCATCCAACCGTGGTCGCCGATGCAATACGGCTTTTTCAAGGGATGTTTCGTGGACAACGAAGCGTTCCCCGCTTTAAATGCGGTGATGGACCGCATCGCCGCCAAATACGGTGTGAGCAAAACCACCCTTGCCATTGCGTGGATTTTGCGACATCCTGCCAAAATGCAACCCATCACAGGCACTACCAATGCACAACGCCTGAAAGACAGCATTCTTGCCGCAGACGTTTCCATCACCCGTGAAGAATGGTATGAAATTTATAAAGCAGCCGGCAATACCCTGCCGTAACACAAAATAAAAAGGAAGTGAGCGAACGGAGCACTCACTTCCTTTTTTCACGTTTTCTTTTTGGTTTTGCCTTTGCAACGAGGGCAACCGACATCTACCACACCGCGCCCTTTTGGCACGCGCAACACGGCGTGGCAATATTTGCAGTGGAAATAGCAGTGGGTCTTGCGTTCGCGCCACATTTTGCGCCGCAAGTTAAAAAACGTCTTCACCCGTTTCCACACGCTCAGAAATGCATCATTCTCCCGCCTGCGCGCATAAATGTTACGGGATAGCGTGCGAAAGAACATCCAGCCGAATATCGCCAAGGATACGAAAGATAAAAACCGCAAATACCGCACGTAGGACAGCACGTTCAGGGACAAAGCGACCCAAAACAGCACCCAGTTGAGACGGTCATTGCCATATCGTCCGTACATAAAGCGGCGTATCGCATCTATGCATCTGTACCAAAATCTCACAAACATCCTCCTTATTCCGCCAACACCCGTTTGCGAAGCGCATCCATCCGCCGATCCAGATCGGCGCTCAACTCCGCACAAGCGTATAGTTCTTGCACCATATCATCGGTGAAGTCCACATCTTTTTTATAGCGCAACTGGTGTTCCAGACTTGCCCACACGTCCATCGCAATGGTGCGCAGTTGGATTTCTACTTTCATCGACCGCTTTTCATTCTTCAAAAAGATGGGAATGGACACGATCATATGTAAACTGCGATATCCGTTGGGCTTGGGGTTGGCAATGTAATCCTTTTTCTCGATGAGTACAATATCGTCCTGCTTGAGCAACGCCTCCGCCAACGTGTACACGTCTTCAGGGAACGAACAAACTACCCGAATGCCTGCAATATCGTGCAGGTTTTCTTCAATCGACTGCAGCGTTAAGGGCAATCCTCTGCGCAACAACTTGTCCTGCATACTGGGCAAGGATTTCAGGCGCGTTTTGATGCTGTTGATCGGGTTACGGTCATGCGCCATGGAAAATTCTTCGTTCAGCACGTTGAATTTGGTTTCAATCTCCATCATCGCACAGCGATAATACGACATCATCTGTAAATATTCTTCCGATTTTTGTTTGAGCAATTGCAGTGCTGCATCATCGGTCAGAGATTGCAGTTGTTGTTTGGTATGTCTCGCCCTGCTTTGCCAAGTATTCATATTGCAAACCTCCCTGCTTTCAGTTTACAACGACGTTGATTGCCAAACATCGACAATTTGCAAACTTTTTATGTCTATTTTATGAATATAGTATACCATATTTTTGTGAAATCCACAACTTTATTTCGCGCGAAATTGCACGGATATTGACTTTTATTTTGCTATCTCCTATAATGTGTATATGCCTGTGTTTTATAGGAAACACACGATGAAACACTGATTGGCACTGTTTTGACCTTCTGCTTTTTGTTCGCGCAAGCTGCTTGTCGGTCTCCCGTAACCGATTCGACCTGCGAGTCGTCTGAAACCATGCAGACGAGCAATGATGCGGCAAACGATGATGCCGAAAAGCAACCTCGGCGACACCATTGCCGCCGCTATCAAAGCGGATACCGGCAGATCTGAATAGTTAAGTCAACAGCGGACGGATATTTTCGCCCGCTGTTCGTTATACTAATTCCAAATGCAACTTATCGAAAAGGAACATTACCATGAGAACCTGTGGAATTTTAATGCCCGTTTTTTCATTGCCCTCCCCTTACGGTATCGGCACTCTGGGCAAAGAAGCCGTGCGGTTTGTAGATTTTCTCAAAAAATCAGGGCAGACCTACTGGCAGATCTTACCGCTTAACCCTACCAACTACGGCGATTCTCCGTACCAATCCTTTTCCGCCTATGCGGGAAACCCCTATTTCATCGACATCGAACTGCTGATCGAAGAGGGCTTGCTCACCAAAGCGGAAGCAGACAGTTTTGATTTTGGGGATGATCACACCACCATTGACTACGGCAAACTGTATGAAAACCGTTTGCCGTTGCTCAAACTGGCATTTAACCGTTTCTCCCCGACCGCAGATTTTGAGGCGTTTTGTGTCCAAAATGCGTTTTGGCTGGATGAATACGCCTTGTTTATGGCGCTTAAAAACGCAAACGGCGATCGTGCGTGGGAAACGTGGGATCAAAAACTGCGCGCACGAGATGCCGCGACGATTGCCGATGCGAAAACACAGCATGCGGACACCATTCAGTTTTATCGCTTTGTGCAATATCTGTTTTATCAACAATGGCACGCGCTGAAAGCGTACGCCAACAAAAACGGCGTATATATCATCGGTGATCTGCCGATTTACGTGGCGTATGACAGCGCGGACGTATGGGCGGCGCCCGAACAATTCCAATTGGATGAATGTAAAGCGCCCAAAGCGGTGGCAGGCGTGCCGCCGGATGCTTTTTCTGCAGACGGACAACTTTGGGGCAATCCGCTGTACGACTGGGATCGGATGAAACAGGACGGCTACGCGTGGTGGACTGCACGTATGACCCATGCGCTTGCCACCTACGACGTCATCCGCATTGACCATTTCCGCGGATTTGCGTCCTACTTCTCCATTCCGTACGGCGAAAAGACCGCCAGACGCGGCAAGTGGGTCAAAGGTCCCGGCATTCAACTGTTCACCGCCCTCAAAGAGGCTTGCGGTGAAATGCCCATCATCGCGGAAGATTTGGGGCTGCTCACCGACGATGTGCTGGAACTGCTGAAACACAGCGGTTTCCCCGGTATGAAAGTGCTGCAATTCGCGTTCAGTCCGAGTGAAGAAAGCAGCTATCTCCCCCATAACTTTGAACGCAGTTGTGTGGTGTACACCGGCACACACGATAACGACACCATTATGGGTTGGACCGAAAACGCCGACAGCGCAGACGTCCGTATGGCGCACCGCTATATGCACGTGGATGACGGCGAGGGGTTCAACTGGGCGATGATGCGTACCGCTATGATGTCGGTCGCGGATATCTGTATCCTGATGATGCCCGATATTTTGGGGCTTGGCAGCGAGGCGCGTATCAACACCCCCTCCACCCTTGGCGGCAACTGGCAATGGCGTATTGAGGGCGGCTGTATCAACGATTGGTTGGCAAACATTTTGTACGAAAACACCGCACTGTACTGCCGTTTGTCAAAAGCGGCGGATGAACACGCCAAACCCGAAACCGCAAAAGACGAAATAAACGATCCGCTCGTTTGACAAAAAACAGAGATGTATAGTATACTGTAACCAAAGCAAGAAAGGGGTATTCACGTATGAAGCACTATGACTTTTTGATCGTGGGCAGCGGCCTGTACGGTGCGACCTTTGCGTACGAAGCCACCAAACGAGGCAAACGCTGTCTGGTGGTCGAAAAACGCGCGCATACAGGCGGCAACGTGCATTGCGACACGGTGGATGACATCATCGTGCACAGTTACGGTGCGCATATTTTCCACACCAACGATCGACGTGTATGGGAATTCGTGAATAATCTGTGCGAATTCAACCGCTACACCAATTCCCCTCTTGCTAATTTCCGCGGCGAACTGTACAACCTGCCGTTCAACATGAACACGTTCCATCAAATGTGGGGGGTTACCTCGCCGCAGGATGCCGCCGCAAAGATCGAAGCGCAACGCACCGAGATCGTCGGCGAACCGCAAAACCTCGAGGAGCAAGCCATCCGCTTGGTCGGTCGGGATATTTACGAAAAGCTCATCAAAGGGTATACCGAAAAACAATGGGGGCGCAGTTGCACCGAATTGCCTGCGTTCATCATCAAGCGGTTGCCCGTGCGATTCATTTACGATAACAACTATTTCAACGACCGCTATCAAGGCATCCCCATCGGCGGTTACAACCGTCTGATCGACCGTTTGCTGGAAGGTTCGGACGTGCGACTTTGCACCGATTTCTTGGCAAACCGCGAAGAGTTGACCGCGTTGGCAGATACGGTGGTGTACACAGGCACCATCGATGCGTATTTCGAATATTGTTACGGCGAGTTGGAGTATCGCAGTTTGCGCTTTGAAACCCAAACGTTGGACGTGGACAACTTCCAAGGGGTTGCGGTGGTCAACTACACCGATCGCGAACCTGCTTACACCCGCATTATTGAACACAAACATTTCGAAAACGGTACACAGCACAAAACGGTTATCACCCGTGAATATCCTGCGGTTTGGAAAAACGGCGACGAACCGTACTATCCCGTAAACGATGCGAAAAACACCGAATTGTACACCCGCTATCAAGCTCTGGCCGCACAACAATCCAACGTGATTTTCGGCGGCAGATTGGCGGAATATAAATACTACGATATGGACAAGGTCATCGCCGCCGCGTTGGATATGACCGCTAAAGTGTTTGAAGGAGAACAAGATGCCTAAAGTATCTGTGATCATGCCTGTATACGGCGTGGAAAAATTTGTCGGCAAAGCAATTGAGAGCATCCAAAATCAGACGCTCACCGACTTTGAGTTTCTGATTGTGGATGACGGCACAAAAGACAGAAGCGGCATCATTTGCGATGAATATGCCGCAAAAGATGCGCGTCTGACGGTCATTCACAAGGAAAACGGCGGTGCTCCTTCCGCGCGCAACGCCGCCATGGACATCGCCACGGGCGATTACTACTATTTCATGGATTCGGACGACTGGGCAGAACCCACCATGCTGGAAGATATGGTGGCGCTGGCAGAGAAAACCAATGCACAGTTGGTGGTAACCGGCTATTACATCGACACCTACTATTCGGACACCGAATACGTAACGAGCGAGCAGGCAGTGCCCTCGCAGGTGTTTCAAAACCAGCGTGATTTCCGCGAAAATGCCTACCGTTTGTTTGACCGGAACCTGCTGTACACCCCCTGGAACAAACTGTATGAAGGCAACTACATCCGCGAGAACAATCTGCGTTTCGCCGATACGTTCTGGGATGATTTCCCGTTCAACCTCTCGGTGGTGCGGGATGTTGAGCGCGTGGCGGTCTCTGATGAGAAGTATTACCACTTTATGCGTGCACGCGCGGAAAGCGAAACCGCCAAATACCGTCCCGAAATGTATGACAAACGCGAAGAAGAACACGGCTGGATGGTGGATCTGTACGCATACTGGCAGGTGGACGATGCAAACAGCCGCGAGTTTATCGCACGCCGTTATATCGAGCGCATCATCGGTTGTATCGAGAACGTAACCAACCCTGCCTGCACTCTTTCCGGGAAAGAAAAAGTCGCAGAGATCCGCCGTATCATCACAAGCGATACGGTGCGTGAACAGTTGCCCGTGATGCAAGCACGTTCCGCTTACATGAAAGTGATGCTCTTGCCTATCCGTTGGAAAAACGCCTTTTTAACATATCTGGAAGGCAGTTTTATCTCCCGCATCCGTCGCGGTAATGTGAAATTGTTCGCCAAACTCAAGGCAGGTAGATAACAAGTAGAAAAAAAGACTGTGTATTCACTTGAATACACAGTCTTTTTTATTGTAACGTAAATAGTTGGTCTTTGCGGTTTTTTCGGTCCAACAAGGCGTTGTACTGGATACATTCATACCGTCTGAGCAGTTCGGTGTACGGCGAGTCTGCGTTCCAGGAATAATGCACGCCGTCAGCATCCATGTAGCCGACCGTATCAATAATGGGGAGCGTTTCGGATAACTTCAAGAGATAGCGGTTGTAATCACTCATTTCCAGTTTAGCGGTCTGTAACAGCAAAGAGGATAAATAGTTACTGCTGAGTGCTTCATACTCCGCTTCTTCAATGTCATAATTCGCCCAGATGAGGAACGGGGTCGCGTGCCGCGATTGTTGCTGTTCCAGGGTCAGTTGCCCCAGCGGCGTGCCGATCGTTTCCTCGATAAACTCTTTTTCAATGGACGGCTGGTGATCACCGAACATACAGATGATCACGGGGCGATCCACCGTTTCGTAATATGCGATCAGATCACGGAATGCATCATCGCTGTGCTTCATCAGGGACAAATAGCGATTGGCTTCATCATAGGCATCTGTATCGGTCAACCACACGTTCTGTTCGAAATTGTCCGCGTTCTGTCGATATGCACCGTGGCTTTGCATGGTGATATTGAACATAAAATACGGCTTGGACGTATCACGGTTCTCATAATCGTTGATGATCCAATCGTAGTTGTACGCATCGCTGACGTATTGACGGATGAGAACGTCTTCACCCGGATACGCCTCGTCCATCATATCCTGCAAATAGTTCACGTCATAGCCTGACCGCTGATATTCCGCGAAAATACCCATATCCAAGATATCTTCAATAGAGGTAAAATCCGGGAAACCCATTTTGCCGTATACGTTCTCGCGATTCCAACCGCCGGCGTAATACGGATGCATATAGTTAACGTTGTATCCCTGGCTGGTCATCAAGTACGGCAAGGTGTACAACTGCTGTTTCACATACAAAATATACGCGTTACTGCCGGAGGGCATAAACGCCATCGAACTGCCTGTCAAAAACTCATATTCGGTATTGGCAGTGCCTGCGCCGATAACGGGCACGTACAAATTGCCGCGAATGGTGTTCTCACGCAACGATGAAATAAACGGCAGTGTCTCCCGGTTGGTGTTGACCTCTCCCAGCACCGACAAATCGGACAGCGATTCGTTCATAATGCAAATGATATCCGGTTGCACCAACCCCGTTTCGGGTGTCGGTTCATCCGCAATCATCTCCGCCACGTAATCGTCCACCAATTCGGGATCGTATCCGGACGGTTCCAACACAAACAAATATTTCGAATTGACAAAGAAACTGTAAGTAAATCCGTAATACTTATAACCGCGCGACTGGTTGAAAAAGTCGGGACGAATGTTGAATTGCGCAAAAAAGTTGGTGAAAAAGAAGGTTGCCATCACAACGATAAACACCACTGCCGTGGATATCCGCGCAATCACACGGGTGAGCAGGCGGAATTTCGGCGTTTTCAGCCGTATTGCCGCGACAATCAAAAAGGTCAACAGCACGATCGCCGTGATCACTTTGTAATCAAAGCGATATTCATACTGTTCCAAAATGGCATCCGCAACGCCCAAACTCAAAAAGTCCATCGGGATAAACGGCGTTTCGCGGTACTGCATCATAAAGAAATTGACCAATCCCAAAATGAACAACAGCGGGTTGACAATCAACAACGGCAAGCGGTAACTGCCGGATATAGCGTATATCAATCCTTGGAACAGTAACACGATCAGGTATCCGCCGATAAATCCTTTGTAGGTCAGATCATACACAAACACGCCGTTGAGCGCTTCCACCATGGTGATAGTAACCACCGGTAACAGACAAAACAACGCGGTGTTAAAACACTGTGTCGCAATCGGATGTTTCCACTCGATTCGAAAAACAGTCAAAGCGCCAATCGCAAACGGCGCTATGATACAGCCAATATACAAAAGCACGCGCAACACGGATGGAACTTCCAAAAAACTGCGCGTGAACAACAGCACTGTTGCAAGCAACAGTGCTGTCAAAACGCAGCCCACAATGGTCGTTCGCCGTGTGCGCGTGATACTAAAATGTCGATCAATACAGGATTTGATTTTCACGGTAACCCTTCTTTTATATTCGGATTGGCATTATTGTACCATATTCATCCGAAAAAATCATCCCTCTTGTTTGAAAATTATGTGAATTTTTTATTCTGCCATCAGCGCACAGATGCGCGCGGAGAAAGCCACCGGATCTTCCACCGACAAACCCTCGATCAGCAAAGCCTGATCGTACAGCAATTTTGCGTAATCGGCCAGTTTGTCCGAACCGCTCTCCTGCAAAGCAACCAGTTTTGCAAATACAGGATGGTTCTCGTTAAGCTCCAACACGCGTTCTGCCTTAGGGCCTGTCTGACCCGGCATGGAAGCGAGCACCTTTTCCATTTCCAAGGACAGCATCCCCTCGCTCGCCAGGCACACGGGATGGGTTCTGAGGCGCTTGGAGATCTTCACCGCTTTCACCTTGCCGTCTAATGCCGCGGTCAGCGCATCCAGCAGTGCGGCGTTCTCCTCGTTTGCGGTCTCTTCAGTATTCTCATCTGCATCAAAGCCGAGGTCGGCTGCGGACACCGATTTGAACTCTTTGTCCTCATAGGTGTGCAACATCTGCAATGCAAACTCATCCACGTCGTCGGTGAGATACAAAATCTCAAATCCCTTTTCGCGTACCATCTCGGTCTGCGGTAATCTTGCCACCTTTTCCGCCGTCTCGCCACACGCGTAATAGATATATTTCTGTTCCTTTGGCATACGGGAAACGTATTCTTTGAGGGTGGTCAGTTTCTCTTCAAAAGAAGACACGAACATCACCAGATCCTGCAACGTATCCTTGTGCACACCGTAATCGTTATACAGACCGAATTTCAGTTGCAAGCCAAAGTTTTTGAAGAACGTTTCATACGTTTCGCGTTCGTTTGCAAGCATCGAGGACAGTTCGCTCTTGATTTTCTTTTCCAGGCGGCCTGCAATCACTTTCAACTGGCGGTCGTGTTGTAACATCTCACGCGAAATATTCAGCGACAGATCCTGCGAGTCCACCAAACCTTTCACAAAGCTGAAGTGATCGGGAAGCAGATCGGCGCATTTGTCCATAATGAGCACGCCGCTCGCATACAGTTGCAGACCCTTTTCATATTCGCGGGTATAATAGTTGAACGGCGCGACAGACGGAATGAACATCAGCGCATTGTAAGTGGCCGCGCCCTCGGTGCTGGAATGGATCACACGGGCAGGGTCGCTGTAATCGGAGAATTTCGATTTGTAAAACGCGTTGTATTCCGCCGCCTCGATCTCGTTTTTATTCTTCTTCCAAAGCGGTACCATGCTGTTCAACGTTTCGTTCTCGGTGTAGGTCTCATATTCGGGCGCAACACCGTCAGCACCCGTACCCTCTTTCAAGCGGGTCTTCTCCACGTCCATTTTGATGGGGTAGCGGATATAATCGGAGTACTTTTTGACGATATCCTGCAAACGGTAGGCGGACAAAAACTCGTCGTACGATTCGTCCGCGGTGTTGTCCTTGATGTGCAACAAAATCTTCGTGCCGTGGCTGTCCTTTTCGGTCGGCTCTACCGTGTAGCCTGCCGCACCCTTAGAATGCCAGCACCACGCCTCATCACTGCCAAATGCTCGGCTCTCCACCGTTACGCTGTCCGCCACCATAAATGCGGAATAAAAACCGACACCGAACTGACCGATGATGTCCACGTCATCTTTCTGCTCGTTCTCTTTTTTGAATGCAAACGAACCGCTTTTGGCAATGGTGCCGAGGTTGGTTTCCAATTCCTCTTTGGTCATACCGATACCGTTATCCTCAATGGTCAGCATGCGGCTGTCTTTATCCACCGTCAACTGTACCGAAAAGTCAGCACGGCTGACCCCGGACAGGTTTTCCTGCAAGGTGCGGTAGTATAATTTATCCATCGCATCACTCGCATTGGAGATCAGCTCGCGCAGAAAAATCTCCTTGTGCGTGTAAATGGAATTGATCATCATATCCAGCAGTCGTTTAGACTCTGCTTTAAACTGTTTTGTCGCCATTGTCAAAACCTCTTTTTGTGAAATTAGCACTCTTGTACGTTGAGTGCTAACGTTACTATACCCCCTTTTTTCGGAAAAAGCAATACCCTTTTGTGAAAAAAGTGTAAATCCTGCTTGCGGAATGGGGAAAGATATTTTATACTGTAACCAAGAGTGAAAGGGGTGTGTGAAATGCAGGAAGAATTTTCCCGTGCGGCGATGCTGATCGGAGAGGACGGCATTGCGGCGTTGCGGCAGAAAACGGTGATGATATTCGGACTGGGCGGTGTCGGTTCATACGTAGCGGAAGCACTTGCCCGAGGCGGTGTCGGCAAACTCATCCTCATTGACAACGACACGGTAAACATCACCAATATCAACCGCCAACTCATCGCCCTGCACAGCACTGTCGGACAACCCAAAACAGCCGTTACGGCGGCACGCATTCACGATATTTGCCCCAACACGCAGGTGGAAACATTTGAGACGTTTTATCTGCCCGAAACGGCAGACGCCGTCTCGTTTGACAACGTGGATTATATCGTGGATGCCATCGATACGGTGAGCGGTAAACTCACCATTGCCGAGCGTGCTGCGCAAAAAGGCGTGCCGCTCATCAGTTGTATGGGAACGGGCAACAAATTGGATCCCACCAAACTCACCGTTACCGACATTTACAAAACCGATACCTGTCCGCTGGCGAAAGTGATGCGCCGCGAACTGAAAGCGCGCGGTATCCGAGCGCTCAAGGTGGTATATTCCACCGAACCCGCTATCAAACCTGCCGCCCCTGCAGACGGGTCCCGTCCCACACCCGGCAGTATTTCTTTCGTACCTTCGGTCGCAGGACTGATTGCCGCAGGCGAAGTCATCCGCGATCTTTTGAAACTCTGAACAAAACAAAAAAACAGCCGTCAACGGAACGTT
>JAZRQN010000146.1:0-24534 GCA_045649855.1 Acutalibacteraceae bacterium
CTAAAGTGATGAAAACCATGGTCAAATACGGCGAGGCGTTCGGTGCTGAGAAATTAGTACCTGTTACCGGAGAATACAACCATCTGGTAACCTCTTTCGGCCTCAAAATGATGACCCCTGTGTTTGATTTGATGCAACAGCTCATTGATGCAGGCGCTGTTTCCACCCAGCAGTTCTCGGTGGATCCGCGTCCGTTGGACAAAAACGTGCCTGCCAACTTTCTGCAAAATTTCATCTTCAAAAACTTTATGTATGCAACCCAGGAGTCGTATGAACAACAACTGAAAAAGCTGGGACTCAAGGACAACAACGCCTTCACCTGTACCTGCTATATGGATCAGGTCGGCAACACCCCCAAAGAAGGCGACGTGCTGTCCTGGGCGGAATCTTCCGCCGTCGTGTACGCTAACTCGGTGTTGGGTGCTCGTTGCAACCGCAACTCGGGCATCATCGACATTATGGGTTCGGTGGTTGGGTTTGTCCCCTACTTCGGTCTGCTGACCGACGAGGGCAGACGCGCTACATGGGTGGTGGAAATCAAAACCACCAAAAAGCCCGAAGCACAGTTGCTGGGTTCTGCCATCGGTATGAAAGTGATGGAAGAAGTACCGTATATCAAGGGATTGGATCAATGGATCGGCAGTGAATTGGACGATGCCAACCGCACCTACCTCAAAGATTTCGGTGCGGCAACCGCTTCCAACGGTGCTGTGGGGCTTTACCACATCGAAAACCTTACCCCTGAAGCGAAAGCACAGGGAGATGCGCTCATCGCGGACGGTGCGAAGACCTACGTCATCGACGATGCGGAACTGGAACGCGTGTACAAAGAGTATCCCGTTATCTGGAAAAACAAGGACGCTAAACCGAAACTGTGTTTCATGGGTTGTCCGCACATGAGTCTGCAACAACTCAAAGACTGGACAGACAAGGTGGAATTCTCTTTGAAAGAAGCCGGCAACAAGCAGGTGGTCATCCCCACCGTGTTTACCGCAGCACCCGACGTGTTAGAGGAATTCAATAAAACCGATTACGCCGCCAGACTGCGTGCTACGGGCGTGATTACCTCCTACATCTGTCCGCTGATGTATATGAACAACCCGCTTTGCGGTAAGATGCCTGTCATCACTTCGTCCAACAAACTGCGCACCTACACCACCGCAAGGTATTACACCGATGACGAAATCCTGGCACAGATCACCAAAGGAGGGAACAACTGATGAAAGAGTTTAAAGGACGCGTGATCGCAGAGGGTACTGTCAGCGCACCTGCTTTGGTCTCTCACGGCGGTCTGAACACCTTGGCTTCCTTCCAGAAGGCGTTGCAGTTCGGAGACAAGAACGCTACCTGCGGCGATCAGAACAACCCTGACCTGTACGGCAAACAGATGGTAGGCAAAGCGCTTTGCTTGCCGCAGACCATCGGTTCTACCACAGGTGGTTTGGTGCTCTACTGCGCTTGTGCGATGAAACGTCAACCTGCCTGTATGTTGTTCTCCAAACCCATCGACTCGCTTGCCGCCGCCGGTTCGGTTCTGGCGGACGTGTGGCTGGATGACGTATCCATGCCGGTTATCGACTCGCTGGGCGAAGAATTCCTGAATTACGTTCAAGACGGTATGACCGTTACCATCAAAGAAGACGGCGTTGTCGTCGTAGACTAATACAAACAAAAAAGATGAAGGTAGCAACAGCGTACCGACGCGTTTATTTGTCTTGTTTATCGGTTGAGGATCAGGCGAGTGAGTTCCACAGGGTCAACAATGGTGTCGCCCTTGTACACACGCATATTGCCGGAAGCGATTTCATCGATGAGGATGACTTCGCCGTTGTTGTAACCGAATTCAAATTTGATGTCCCACAGATCCAGACCGATGGTCTTGAGATCATCCGCAACAATTTTGGTGATCTTGAGGGTCTGTTCTTTCATGCTCTCGAACATTTCGGGAGTCATAACACCAAGCGCAGCCAGGCCTTCGCCGGTAACCAGCGGATCGCCTTTTTCATCGTTCTTGAAGGTGCATTCTACATAGCCGCCTTCCAGCACGGTGCCGTGTTTGATGTACTCGCCGTAGCGACGGATAAAGCTACCGGTCGCAACCAAACGGCAGATAACTTCCAAACCATGACCAAACACGGTCGCAGGCAGAACTTCCATGGTCGCGTCATCGATGTTGGCAGACACATAGTGGGTCTTGATGCCGGCATCTTTGAGCATTTCAAAATAGTAAACAGAGGTCTGAAGGTTTGCTTTGCCGATGCCCTCGATGGTGAGGCCAACGCTGTTCTCGCCCGGATCAAACACACCGTCTTTGCCGGTGCAATCGTCTTTGAATTTCAGCATAACATTGCCGTTATCCAACTCGTAAACATCTTTCGTTTTGCCGGTGTACAATTTTTTCATAGTCGGTACTTCCTTTCAAAACAATATGCATTATTTTAACGCTTTTTGCGCCGTTTGTAAAGTATTTGTAAGCAAAAAAATGGTTTTTTCGTATTTTTTTGAATAAAAAAAGCCCTCTCACGGACGATGCCGTGAGAGGAATGCTGTATATTGTTTAAAAAAATCCGGTTACGGTATCCACCAGATCCCCCACCGAACGCAACGCTTTGCCCATATTGCGTTTCACACACTTTTTGTTATCGTACAAATAGTAACTGCCGATAGCACCTGCCACACATCCGATTGCCATGCCGATGCCGACGCCTTTTGCCATTTTCATCATATTCGCCATTTCGCCGCCTCCTTTCTACCGTTAGTATGTACCATTCAAAAACAATTATCACCGAGACTTGCTTTTTTCGCGCACACGGCGTATAATCTTTGCAGTATCAAAAAGGAGACTTCAACTTATGGCTACGCTGAACATCGTGTTAGTAGAACCCGAAATCCCTCAAAACACCGGCAACATCAGCCGCACCTGTGCCGCCACCGGTGCCAGACTGCATCTGGTAGAACCGATGGGTTTTAAAATCGACGACAAAAAATTAAAACGCGCAGGACTGGATTACTGGCATCTGCTGGACAACACCTATTACAAGGATCTGGACGATTTTTTTGCCAAAAACAAAGGACCGTTCTTTTATTTTTCCACCAAAGCGCAAAAAATCCATTCGGAAGCAGAATATCCTGATGGCGCGTATCTCGTATTCGGCAAAGAAACGGCAGGTTTGCCCGAAGCACTGTTGCACGACAATCCCGACAGTTGCGTCCGTCTGCCGATGATCGATGACGACAGCGCACGTTCGCTCAATCTGTCCAACGCGGTCGCCGTCGGCGCATACGAAGTGTTGCGCCAATGGGGATATCCCGCAATGCGCACGCAAGGAAAACTCACAAAATTCGATTGGTAATACAAAACCGCCTGCGGAATATTCCGCAGGCGGTTTTTCATTACTCTTCAAAACCGTTGGGCTTCTGTGACTGCCAGCGCCAGGGGTCGCGGCACATATCTTCCAGATTCTTCTCTGCGGTCCAGCCGAGCATTTCTTTTGCTTTGGCGGGATCGGAATAGCAGGTTGCCACATCGCCGGGACGGCGGGGCACGATCTTGTACGGAACCGGTACGCCGTTCACCTTTTCAAAGGTGTTGACCAGGTCCAGCACGCTGCTGCCATTGCCCGTACCGAGGTTGAACACCTCAGAACCAACGTGTGCGAGCGCATAATCGGTCGCTTTCACATGACCTTTAGCAAGGTCTACCACGTGGATGTAATCGCGCACACCGGTACCATCGGCAGTATCGTAGTCATCGCCGAACACCGACAGGAATTCACGCTTGCCGATTGCAACCTGCGACACATACGGCATCAGGTTGTTCGGGATACCATTGGGGTTTTCACCGATACGACCGCTCTCATGCGCGCCGATGGGGTTGAAGTAACGCAGCAACACAACGCTCCACTCGGGATCGGAGATGCACACGTCTTTCAAAATTTCTTCAATGAAATATTTGGTTCTGCCATAGGGGTTGGTGCATTCACCCGTGCGGTAGGTTTCCAGCAGGGGCGACGGATTGGACATACCGTACACGGTAGCGGAAGAACTGAAGATCATACGCTTACAGCCGTATTCCGCCATCACTTCGCACAGAGTAACCGTGCCGCTGATGTTGTTTTCGTAATAAGACAGCGGTTTTGCAACCGATTCACCCACCGCTTTGAGACCTGCAAAATGGATGACCGCTTCGATGTTGTGGTTTTTGAAGATCTCCGCAAGACCTTTCGCATCGCGGATATCGCACTCGTAGAACGGGAACTCTTTGCCGGACAGTTCTTTCACACGTTCCAACGCCTTGGGGTTGGAATTGTAATAGTTGTCGAGCACCACGATATCATAGCCAGCTTGCATCATTTCCAGGCAGGTATGGGAACCAATAAATCCACATCCGCCCGTAATAAGTATTGCCATTTTCATCCCTCCGTTGTATAATAGAAGAAATCCTTGTTTTTATTATAGCACACTCCTCTCATATAGCAAGTGATTTTTGTTGCACAAACATATACTTTTTTGTAAAGGATGATTCATAATGAACACCAAAAAGCCTACGCTCGTCATTATGGCGGCAGGTATGGGCAGTCGTTTCGGCGGCTTGAAACAGCTCACCCCCGTCGGTCCTTCGGGTGAACTCATCATTGACTATTCCATCCACGATGCGCTCGCTGCAGGTTTCGGCGACATCGTGTTTGTTATCAAACACGCGATTGAAGATGCATTCAAAGAAAACATCGGCAACCGTATCGAAAAATACGCGACTGTCAAATACGTCTTTCAAGAACTGGATCGTCTCCCCGACGGCTTCACCGTGCCTGCAGGCAGAGAAAAGCCCTGGGGTACGGGACACGCGGTTTTGTGCTGCAAAGGCGTCGTGGACGGTGCGTTCGCCGTTATCAACGCGGACGACTATTACGGCCGCGAAGGGTTCAAACTGCTCGCCGAGTTCCTTGCCAAACCGCAGGAGGGTGGTAAAAAGCATCTCGCCATGGCAGGCTACATGCTGGAAAACACCTTGACCGAAAACGGCTATGTTTCCAGAGGCATTTGCGAAACCGATGAAAACGGTAAATTGACCTCGCTGATCGAGCGCACCCACATCGAAATCAAAGACGGTGCTGCCATGTTCACCGAAGACGACGGTGAAACCTGGGTGAAACTCCCTGTCGGTTGCCCCGTTTCGATGAACTGCTGGGCTTTCCCTGCAGGTTCGCTGGACACGTTTGAAAGTCTGTTTGTGGACTTCCTCAAAGAAAAAGGCGGCGAACTCAAATCCGAATTCTATCTGCCGTTCGTGGTCAACCACATGAGAGCGGCTGATGAAGCGGACGTTACCGTGCTCACCACCCCTGACAAGTGGTACGGTATGACCTATTCCGCGGATCTGCCTGCCGTGCGTGCAGCACTCGCGCAAATGGCGGCGGACGGCATTTACGCCCAAAATCTGTGGGATAAATAAGGAGAACGCAGCATGGCTATTACAAAACAACCCTTTGGTATCTTAAAAGACGGCACGGAAGTGACCAAGTATACTATTACGGGCGAAAACGGATTTTCCGTATCCGTTTTGGATTTGGGTGCCGCTTTGCAATCCCTTATGTTCGACGGCAAAGATATGCTCATCGGTTATCCCGACGCTATATCGTATGCAGAAGGCGGTGTGTATTGCGGTGCTGTGGTCGGCCGTTTTGCCAACCGCATCGTGGGTGCGAAATTCACTTTAAACGGTGAGGAATATCACTTAACCCCCAACTGGAACGGCAAACATCACATTCACGGCGGCAACGTTGGTTCCAGCAAAAAAATGTGGACGATGAAAGAAGTGGACGACACCACCCTTTCCGCTTCTCTGTTCTCCCCCGACGGCGAAGAAGGATATCCCGGCAACCTGCAGCTCACGGTCACCTACTCCTTAGAAAAGGATAACACCTTGAAAATCCAATTCTATGCTGAAACAGATAAGGATACCGTATCCAACCTGATCAGCCATGGATATTTTAATCTCAACGGCGATGAAGGAAAGAATGTTTTTGATACCACCATACAGGTGTTTTCAGATATGTACCTTACCACCGACGAAAATCGGTTCCCTGTCGGCATTTGCAAAGTAGATGGTACACCTTTTGATCTGAGAGAGCCCAAACTGTTGGGCGATATTGTTCTTTCCGACCATCCATTAATCGCTCCCTACAGAGGGCTTGACCATTGTTATGCGTTAGCACCCGAAAGAGGACACTATCGTGCCGCAGCACGCGCCGAAAGTAAAAGTTCAGGTGTTGCAGTGACCTGTTATACGGATATGCCCGGTGTACAGATTTATACGCCTCGCATTTTTGATGACGGCCGCGTCGGTAAACACGGCGACTTTGTGGAATATCAGGCGTTTTGTATGGAAACCGAGAACTTCCCCGATGCGCCGAATCATCCCGAGTTCCCCTCCTGCGTCATCAAAGCAGGTGTTCCGTACAAATCGATTACGACATATAAGTTTGAAAAGTTGAATTGACTTTTTTCGTCAATAATAGTATACTGATATAAAGGAGAAACGCTATGCGTATTATCACCGGCACAGCACGCGGATGTCGATTGGAAACGCTGTCGGGCGATGCCACTCGTCCCACCGCTGAACGTGTCAAAGAAGGGTTATTTTCCGCTATCCAGTTTGACCTGCCCGGCAGACGGGTTCTCGACCTGTTTGCAGGTTCCGGACAACTGGGTATCGAAGCACTCAGCCGCGGGGCTGTTTCTTGCGTGTTTGTGGACCAGAACAAAGCGGCGACGGATATCATCCGACGCAATCTGCACGCCGCCAAACTGACCGACAACACACAGGTGCTGACCACCGATGCGCTGGGATATCTCGCTCGCACCGCAGACACATTTGACGTGATCTTTTTGGATCCACCGTACGGGACGAGCCTGCTCCCCTCCGCTTTACAAGCGGCAGCGGACAAGTTGGCGCCCGGTGGTCTCATCGTTTGCGAATACGACGAGGCGGATATTCTCCCCGAAACGGTCGGAAACGTAACTCTGCACCGCACCTATCGCTATGGACGCGTATACATCACCGTATACCGTTGAAAGGATATGACAACACATGAAAATCGCAATATGCCCGGGTAGTTTTGACCCGGTTACCCACGGACATCTGGATATTATCCAACGCGCCGCGGAATTGTTTGACAAAGTGATTGTCGTCGTTATGACCAACGCCTCCAAATCCCCCGTCTTCACCAAAGAAGAACGTGTCGAGTTGATTCGCCGCTGTACGGCAAACATCCCGAACGTGGAAGTGGAATCGTTTGACGGATTGTTGGCCGACTACGTCATCGACAAACAGGCAACCGCCATTGTCAAAGGTCTGCGCGCCATGTCCGACTTTGAATACGAGTTCCAGATGGCACTCACCAACCGCAAACTCTGCCCCAATGCCGAGACCGTGTTCTTGACCACCAAGGCTGAACATATGTATCTGTCTTCCAGCCTGGTCAGACAGGTCGTCAAACTCGGCGGTGATATTTCGGAATTTGTTCCGACCTGCATTTTGTCGGATATTATAAAGAAAATCGGAAAGGAAGTTTCATAATGGCTGTTAGCATTGAAGAATTGTTGGAAAAAATCGATGATATGATCGACAAAGCGTACGTTGTACCGCTGTCCGGTGGCAAATGCCTCATCGAGGCAGAGGCACTGCGCGATATTCTGGATGACATCCGCGGCAATCTGCCGAGCGAAATCCAGCAAGCGCGTCGCATCGTGTCTGACCGCGCCGATATCATTACCACCGCTCGTCAAGAAGCTGAAAGCATCATCCGCACCGCAGAAGAGCGTCAGCGCACCATGGTCTCTCGTGAGGAGATCGTTCTGCAGGCGCAGGCTAAAGCCAATGAGATCCTGACCAAGACGCAAAAGCGTACCAAAGAGATGCGCAAGAGCGCACAGGACTTTGCAGAAAATCTTCTCAAAAAAACCGAAGAATCGCTCAGCCAGCAACTCGTTGAAGTGCGTCAGGCAAAACAGGCTGTTCGCACCCCCGCTCAGAAACTGATGTATGAGCAGGACGGCACGCAGGAAGAGGAATAATCTAAAAAAACCGCCATAGGCGGTTTTTTTATTGCAATCATCAGCCTCGTATGATACAATATAAAGTACTATAAGTATTGTGAGGAAGTTGGATATGAAGACAAAAACTGCTTTGATCATCGGTGCGGGTCCTGCGGGACCCACCGCCGCATACGAACTGCTCAAAAACACCGATATTATGCCGATCATCATCGAGGAAAGCGATGCGATTGGCGGTATTTCCAAAACGGTAGATTTTGATGGTGATCGTATCGATATCGGCGGACACCGCTTCTTCTCAAAAAACGACGAAGTGAACGCTTTGTGGCAGGAACTGATGCCGCTGCAAGGAAAACCGTCCTTTGACGATCTCAAATTGGGCACGGAAAAACCGCTTGCCGACAACGGACCCGATCCTGAAACCGAGGATACGGTGATGTTGTTGCGCAACCGCGTATCCCGTATCTACTATCTCAAAAAGTTCTTCGACTATCCTGTTTCTATTAAAATCGATACCATCAAGAATCTCGGTCTTGTACGCACCATGAAAGCCGGATTCGGATATATTTGGGCGTGCATCTTCAAAAAGCCGGAAGATTCGCTCAAAAATTTCTACATCAACCGTTTCGGCACACCGCTGTATGAAATGTTTTTCGAGGACTACACCGAAAAGGTGTGGGGACGCAATCCCGACAGCATTTCCGCGGATTGGGGCGCTCAGCGTGTCAAAGGTTTATCTCTCAGCCGTGCGCTGTGGGCGATTATCAGCAAGCCGTTCCGCAAAGACAATCAAAACTGCGAAACCTCTCTCATTGAACAGTATTTTTATCCCAAAAAGGGACCCGGTCAGTTGTGGGAAACGCTCGCTGATCGCATCCGCGAGAAGGGCGGCAAAATCTATATGAATTGCCGCGCAGAAAGCATCGCAACAGACGGTAAAACGATTCAGTCCGTTACCGTGAGCCACGACGGCAAAACAGCGGACATCTCTGCGGATTACGTCTTTTCCACCATGCCTATCAAAGATCTCATCGGCGGCATGGGCGATGTGGTGCCTGCTGACGTGCGCGCCATCGCACGCGACCTCCCCTATCGTGATTTCATGACCGCAGGTCTTTTGGTAGATCGTTTAAACCTCAAAAACGAAACCAAGATCAAAACACTCGGAAACATCGTCCCCGATTGCTGGATCTACATACAGGAACGGGACGTGAAACTGGGACGGTTGCAGATCTTCAATAACTGGTCTCCGTACATGGTGAACGATCCCGAGCACACCGTTTGGATCGGCTTGGAATATTTCTGCAACGAAGGCGATGCGCTTTGGAATATGGCGGATGACGAATTCACCGCGTTTGCCATTGAAGAACTGGCAAAGATCGGTGTGATCGATGCTGAAAACGTCAAAAAAAGCGTTTGCTTGCGTGTCAAAAAAGCATACCCTGCTTATTTCGGTGTATACGAACAGTTCGACACCGTGAAAGCGTATTTGTCGGATATTGACAATCTGTGGTGTATCGGCAGAAACGGACAGCATCGATACAACAATATGGACCATTCGATGCTCACCGCCATTGAGGCGGTACGTGCGGTTGCCGCAGGTTCACGTGATAAACAGGCTGTCTGGAACGTCAATACCGAGCAAGAGTACCACGAACAAAAAGCTGAGAAGGATGCGCAATGAAGGGAATATTTAACAACCCAAAATTAAAAACCGCCTGCTCGTGGACGTTGTGCGGTATCATATTGGCTGTTGCAGTTGCCACACTGGTATTTTACATTGCAGGACCCTCCATCGGATATATACATTCCGATTGCGCCGACTCGCTGCTGTGGTCTTTGGCATCTGCTGAAACGGGCGACGTATTCGCAGAAGATTTCCATTACGCCGCCCTGTTACCATTTGGTGCGCCCGTGTGGACGGTGCCGCTCATTTGGATATTCGGCTTTTCCATCACCACCTACACCATCAGCATGTCAATTTTCGCGATACTGCTGATTGCCTCTGCATTCTCGCTGTTTCGCGCTATCAAATGCACACCAACCATCAGCGCGTTGTTCTCGTTCTGTTTTGCTATGCTGCTGTCCGGCTCTGCAAAGTTGCGTGAGATTATGTGGGAGCATACCATTTATTACAGTCTGGCGCTGTTATTCATCCTCTTACTGCTCAACGTATGTTTCCGCTTAATTCCGTACATTACCGCGTGGGATCGTGGGCAAACCAACCGTAAACAATATACGCAACTGGTCGTATGGGCAATACTGCTGATATTGTTATGCGCCGGTTGCGCTACCGACGGCATGCAGATTTTAGTCATTTCGGTCTTGCCCGTTCTGGGAGCGTGGTTGGCGCATACTGTGTTGGACAGCCAAAAACTTCTGTCCCGAGAATCCGTCAATCGTTACGTTCTGTGTGGTTTGATGGCACTGGGCGTACTATTCGGTTTGATCTTGTTGCGATTTTTCACCAACAACGGTGCTATCACCGCAGGATACGAAGACGCTTATTCCACCTGGTCCGCTCTGGATACCTGGAGCGAAAACGCCAAGGTGATACCTGCACAGTATTTCTCGTTGTTTGGTATCCCTCACGGTATGAACGGACCTTTGTTCACCCTCGACTCAGTTCCGATTATTTTCAAAATCTTTTGTGCATTGATACTGCAAATCTGTCCTATCGTGTTACTGTGCCGTTACAAAGCCATCCGCCATACCTCTTCCAAAATCGTGTTGTGGACACATTTGGCGACCTCTTTTGTCATCCTGTTCGGAATGATCTGCGGCTCGCTGTCCTCTGCCGAATGGAGATTGGTACCGCTGCTCGGCACTGCCATTCTGGCAACGCTGGTATTTTTACGCGAAATGTTTTCCGACACGATTGTCGCCAAACGAATCTGCGTTCTGCTTGCCGCTGTTATCGTTGCCGTTTCCGCATTTCACGCGTATGAGATCTGCAGTATGCCGCAGGATCACGGCCAAAACCGCGATCACGCCGTTTTGGCGCAAATGTTGGAAGATAAAGGATATGATTACGGCTATGCGACCTTCTGGAATTGCCATATCACGCGCTTGTTGTCCGATGACCACGTATTGACACTCCCCGTCGAGATCGTCGGCGACCGTGTGCAAATCTATCAACACCAGTTGCGCGACAGTTGGATTCAGCAGCGGGACAATCAATCGTGTTTCCTACTGTTATCCCGATATGAATACGCGACATTACTCCCCACGGAATATTGGGGTGAACTAACAGCCAATCGACAACTGATCGAATCTTTCGAACACGGCGATTATTGTGTATTTGTATTTAACGGCTCGGTGATTTTGTAAATGAACATAAAAAAAAGAACCTGCGTAAGGCAGGTTCTTTTTTTATTTCTTTTTGAAATTCAGTTTGCTTTCGGTTCCCTGTATGATACGCACGATGTTGGTGCGGTGTTTGACAATGACCGTTACCACGATCACCGTGATGATTCCCACGCAAAAGGCAACTGCCAGCGGAGATCGATGATCCACATACGTGCCAAACGCATACACAATGAACGGTGCGACTGCTACCGCCAGCACAGACGACAGGGATACCATCCGACTGAGCAGCACCACCAAAATAAACACACTAAGGCAAATCAGCGCCACGCGAATATCCAAAATCAAGATCAAGCCCAGCGAGGTCATCACGCCTTTGCCGCCTTTAAAGCCGAAATACAGCGGATACAGATGACCAAACACGCAACAAGCGCCGCCGAAATACCGACCGATGATTTCCAAACTGTCTTCGTCAAAAATCGGAGAATGGGTCAACTGCAGATGTAACAACAGCCAACCGCCAACCAGCACCGCAACGATGCTTTTCAACAGATCGCCTGCGGTAGTGAAAATGGCCGCCTTTTTGCCGTAGTTGCGCAACACGTTGGTCGCACCGGCGTTTCCGCTGCCTTTTTCACGGACATCTTCTCGAAACATACATTTTGAAACGATCACAGCACTGCTGATACTGCCGAGCAAATACGATATCACGGCAGTGAGCAACAAGGCAAGCCAACTATTTCCCAGCGCTTCCAAGATGATTTCCAGCATACGTCCTGTCTCCTTTCTCCGACGCAAACTTTATTTCTTCGGGTTTTCCCCTTTTTCACGAACGATAAACCGCACGGGCGTTCCTTCCAGACCAAACGTATCACGAATCTGGTTTTCCAAATACCGCTGATACGAAAAGTGGAACAGATCCGCTCTGTTCACAAAGCACACAAACGTAGGCGGCTTGGTGGAAGGTTGTGTCATATAATAAATGCGCAAACGTTTGCCTTTATCCGTAGGCGGCTGTACACGCGCAGTAGCCTCTGCCAACACGTCGTTGAGCATACCGGTGGAAATGCGCATTGCATTCTGTCCTGCCACGAATTTGATGAGTTCAAACAGGCGCGGCACACGCTGACCCGTTTTGGCAGAAATGAAGATGAACGGTGCATACGACATAAACGAAAAGTCCACCATCAGTTTCTTGCGCATCGCGTCCATGGTCTTATCGTCTTTTTCGATCGCATCCCACTTGTTAACAGCGATAATACAGGCTTTTCCCTGTTCATGCGCAATGCCTGCCACCTTGCTGTCCTGCTCGGTGAACCCTTCGGTCGCATCAATCATAATGACGCATACATCCGCACGTTCCACCGCCATTTGCGCACGCAGAACGCTGAACTTTTCAATCTCATCGTCCACCTTGCTTTTACGGCGAAGACCTGCCGTATCGATGAACACAAAATCGCCGTATTCATTGCTGATAGAGGTATCGATCGCATCACGGGTAGTGCCGGCGATGTTGGAAACAATGGAACGCTCTTCTCCTGCAATACAGTTGATGAGCGAAGATTTACCCGCATTAGGTTTGCCGATGACCGCTACGCGGATAACATCCGCATCCTCTTCATCCTCCTCTTGCGCAGGCAAATATTCCAAAACGGCATCCAACAGATCGCCCGTTCCGTGTCCGTGCACCGAAGAAACAGCAATGGGATCGCCGAGCCCCAAATTATAAAACTCGTAAAAATCCGCAGGAAGACCGCCGAGATTATCGCACTTGTTGACGCACAACACGATCGGTTTACCCGATTTCTTGAGCATCACGGCAATTTCCTGGTCGGCGGCAGTCAGACCCGATACGATATCCGCCACGAATACAATGACCTCCGCCTGCTCGATAGCAAGCTGAGCCTGACGGCGCATCTGCGCCAGTAAAACGTCATCGGTACGCGGTTCGATACCGCCCGTATCCGCCAACATAAAGGTGCGTCCGCACCACTCACAAGCGGCAAAAATACGGTCTCTGGTTACACCGGGGGTGTCCTGCACAATGGACAGGCGCTGACCGATCAACTTATTGAACAGAGTAGATTTTCCGACGTTCGGGCGGCCTACCACCGCTACGACGGGACGTGCCATACGCATGCCCTCCTTTTTTATAACATCAACGCATCCAACAGGTCCGCACCATCGTCCGAGACGAAACGAACCTTGGTATGCAATATGGTTTCCAATTCTTGCGGCGTCATATCGTCGAGGAAACAGTCGCCTTGCTGGCGCAACATATTTTCAGACAACAATAAATACTCCGCCTGTACATCGGACAGTTGGCTTGCCAAATCCTGTCCTGTGATCAGACCTGCAACCGTGATATTTTCGCCAAAAAAGCGATTGTTCACCGCCACAACCTGAACGTGTATATTATCCCACTTTTTGCCTGCTTCGTCAACCAACATTTGCAAAAACGGTGCCGCGGCAACGCCTGTGGCTATGCAAATTTGACTGCCTGCAGGTGTATCCGAACAAAACTCCATTGCTTCACGGAACTCGGATACCAGCAACGGCAACATACCAACACCGTTTTCGATCTGCGCAAATTCTTCATAAAACGCAGCATCCGGCAACGGCTTTTCCGCTCTCAGATACCACTCATCCGACGGATAAAACACGCGCGTTCCGTGCTCTTTGAGCATCCGTTCACCCATCGCTTCCATACGACGAATGGTATCCAGCGATTCTTCCTTGGTAAACGGACGCAGTTTTGCCAAGCCTTCACGGTATTTGGTTAGACCGACAGGAACAGCGGCAACACTGGTTACCGACGGATACAGTGCTGCCAGATCTTCCATGCTCTTTTGCAACGCTTCACCATCATTATACCCGGGACACAGCACCAACTGGCATTTGATCTCCAGTCCGGCCTCTGCAAAACGGTACAACACGTCCAGTGCTTCGCCTGCAAACCGATTGTTCATCATTTTGCAACGAAGCGCGGGGTCGGTCGTATGCACCGAGATGTTGATAGGGCTGATGTGCATATCCATAATGCGCTGTATTTCGTGCTCGGTCAGATTGGTAAGGGTGATATAGTTGCCAAACAAGAAGGACAAGCGGCTGTCGTCGTCTTTGAAGTACAACGATTCGCGCATACCGGGCGGCAACTGATCGATAAAGCAGAAAATGCAGTTGTTGCGGCAGGAACGCTGTTTGTCCATTAAATAGGTATCAAACTCCAAGCCGACGTCTTCATCCTCCGTTTTACGCAGATGTACCACACGATGCTTGCCGTTTGCCGTTTCCAATTCCAGGGTCAGACGGCAGTTTTGCAGATGAAAACGATAATCCAGCACGTCCATGATCTCCTGTCCGTTGATGGACAGCAACGTATCACCGGGCGCAATTTTCTTTTTAGCCGCAGGGGAACGCGGAATCACGCCTGCTACGATAACAGCCATTCTGACACCTCCTGACAAAATTGTTTCATACAAAGAAAAATAGAGAAGACGACAGACGCCTTCTCTACCTCATGTGTTCATCTTAAGCCTCGGTTTCAACAGCAACGACCTGTCTGCCGTTGTAGTAACCGCAGTTACCACAGAGACGATGAGCGCGCTTGTATTCGCCGCACTGCGGGCATTTCACCAGCGCCGGAGCGGAAAGCTTCCACAGGTTATTACGTCTCTTGTCGCGACGAGCTTTAGAAGTTTTTCTCTTGGGTACCGCCATTTGTCAGCACCTCCTTAGTGCAAATACATAAACTTTTACTTGATCAACTGTTTCAATACCTCTAAGCGAGGATCAGTGGTGTCCGGTTTGCAGCCGCAAAGACCATCGTTAAGATTCTGCCCACACATCGGGCACAGTCCGCGGCAATCCTCTTTGCAAAGACTTTTGTACGGCAATTCCAGCAACATATCGGTCATAACCAAATCGGAAAGATCCAGTTGATATTGTTGCAACAGAATAAAGTCGTCGTTTTCTTCGTTGTTCAAAGAGTCGACCAGAATATGCTCCATCGACAGCTTGTACTCTTTTTCAAAATCGTTCAAGCAACGATCACATTGACCGTGATAACAGAAAGAAATTTCCGCGCGCAACAGCACAACGTCTGCGGAAACCGCAACCGCGCCTTTTACGCGAACAGGAGTCTTGAACGGGGTGACGCCGTTAAATTCCTCTTTGGTAAAATCCAGTTCTGTGTCGATCGGAAGAGAATCGATCTCTCCCATAAACAACGGTCTCAGTTGTAAAAGCATAGTTCACCTCAAGTATCACGCATGATATTATATAGGCAAATCTTTCATTTGTCAATAGATTTTTCGCGTTATCATAAAAAGATTTACCGAAAGAACGGCGGAAACCGCAGTTTCCGCCGTCTTGCATATACATTTTTCCGAAAATCAGATTTCTTCCGCGATTTCCGCGATATGAGCCGGGATTTCGGACTTGTCAGCGGAAACGGACAGAACCATTTTCACGTCCAGTTTGCTGATCTTTTCCACGAACGCATCGAGAGCCGCCATATCAGCGCCACCGATTTTCAGGGTAGAGTCAACGAAAATATCGGTAATATCATAATTTCCCGCGCACATACCTGCGATGAAGCCGTAGAAGGCATCGAAACCGCTGATAGCATAATCCGCAGCAGACACCAAACGCACCTGATGGCTGACGTCGTAAGTCAAAGTGTTATCCTTTTCGATAAACACGACATTACCTTTCGACTGTGCAACAGCGGCGTTGCAGAGATCCATCAGTTTCTTGGTCTTGCCGGAACCTTTTTTGCCGAGAATTAAAGTGACCATAATAAAACCTCCCAATATATTCTTAACCGTTAAAACGGTCATTGACTCTTACTGCGCGGAGAGGCGTGCCTCCAGCGCTTCTTTTTCACTCTCATAGCCGGGTTTACCGAGCAGAGCAAACATATTTTTCTTGTAGCTTTCCACACCGGGTTGGTCAAACGGATTGACGCCCAACATATAACCGGAGATCGCGCAAGCTTTCTCAAAGAAGTAAATGAGATAGCCGAGATTTTCTTCGGTAGCTTCTTCTACGTTGATGACCAGCGAAGGGGTGTCGCCGTCAGCGTGCGCAAGCACGGTGCCTTCAAACGCCTTCCGATTGACAAACGCCATAGTCTTGCCGGTCAGGAAGTTCAAACCGTCCACGTTTTCGGGATCGTTCTCGATAACCTTTTCCATCTGCGGTTTGTCGATCAGCACCACGGTTTCAAACAGAATGTTGGAACCCTGCTGTACGAACTGACCGAGGGAGTGCAGGTCGGTGGAGAAAATAGCGGACGCCGGGAACAGACCCTTTCCGTCTTTGCCTTCGCTCTCACCGTACAACTGTTTCCACCATTCGGACATCATCGCATACTGCGGTTCGTAGCTCACCATCATTTCGATGGCTCTGCCCTTGCGGTGCAGGATGCTGCGCGCAGCGGCGTATTTGTAACAATCGTTTTTCTCGAGATCGGTTTCGCAGAACTCAGCCTGTGCTTTCTGTGCGCCTGCCATCAGCGCATCAATGTCGCAACCGGCAACAGCGATGGGCAACAGACCCACAGCGGTGAGCACCGAGAAACGGCCGCCCACATCATCCGGCACAACGAAAGTTTCATAACCCTCGCGGTCAGCGAGTGCTTTCAGGGTGCCTCGTGCTTTGTCGGTGGTAACGTAAATGCGTTTTTTCGCTTCTTCGTGGCCGACAGTCTTTTCCAAATAATCACGGAACACACGGAACGCGATAGCCGGTTCGGTGGTAGTGCCGGATTTGGAGATCACGTTGATGGATACACGGCGACCTTCGCACAGATCGAGCAGTTCCTGCAAAGCGGTGCTGCTGATGCTGTTACCTGCAAAGTATACGTCGGGGGTATCCTTTTTCTTCGCATTATACAGCGGAGATTTCAAAAATTCGATCGCGGCGCGAGCACCCAGATAGGAACCGCCGATACCGATCGCAATAAAAATGTCGGTGTCTTCTTTGATGCGAGCCGCCGCCGCTTTGATGCGAGCGAACTCCTCTTTATCATAATCGGTGGGCAGATTCATCCAACCCAAGAAATCACAGCCGGGGCCTTTGCCGCCGTGCAACACATCGTGCGCCGTTTTGATGAACGGGGCGATGGCTTCATACTCTTTTTGCTCGATAAACGGAGCCGCGTAACGCGTTTCTAATTTCACTGACATTTGACATCCCTCAATTTCTGACAGATTTCGCATTTTATGCTATTTAATAGTATAGTTCAAAAAACAAAATCTATCAATGGACAGTTGTTGCAAAAGTATGCAACATTTATCCATAAAGATATGTATGTACATCTTACACGAGGAACACAGAAGTTTGATTTGTTGTTTATATCTTAACACATTTTCGTTCACAATGCAATGAAAAATTGTGAATTTTATATAAAAAATCTCGTTTATGCGCTCAATGCGCGCAAAAGTCGACCCACCGCACGAAAAATCGTCATTTTTTCGACATTTTCAGCGGCGCAAATCGGCATTTCAAGTAAAATCTCATCGTTCAGAGAAACCGTAAAACTCCCCAATTTCTGTCCGAGTGCCACGGGCGCTTGCGTGTTCTCCACCAACTGTACCGCCGTTTTCACCTGTTTTTCCTCGCCTTTTTTCAGTAACAGCGGCGTGATGGTTTCCGTTTTCACCGACACTTCGCTCGTCATACCGCCCGTAACCGCAACCGGCGTCAATAACGCCGCATCCAACGTAGGCGTATACAGTACATAGTGTGAAAATCCGTAGTCCAGCATCGCCCTGGCGCCGCCAAACCGCTCGTCGGTGCTTTCACAGCCAAGGATGACCGCAACAAACGCAACACCATCTCTCTGCGCAGTCGCTGACAAGCAATGGCCTGCGGCACTTGTAGTACCTGTTTTCAGTCCCGTAGCGCCTTTATAATGCCGCACCAGTTTATTGGTGTTGACCAATTCGGACGTACCGTCGCGCAAACTGTCCATCCAGATGGTGGTGTACTTTTGAATATCGTCGTGTTTCATCAATTCGCGGGACATCACCGCCACGTCATACGCGGAAGAATATCCCTCATCGTTCAGTCCGCTGCAATCCAAAAAGTTCGTATCTTTCATACCGAGTTCTGCCGCTCGCTCGTTCATACGCAGTACAAACCCTTCCACCGTACCGCAAATGTGCTCGGCAAGCGCAGCGCAAGCATCGTTCGCGGACACCACCGCCGCGGCTTTAAGCAGATCGTCCACCGACATCTGCTCCCCTTCTTCCAGCCATATCTGCGAACCGCCCATTGACGCAGCCGTCGCTGAACAGGTAACCATATCATCCAACCGTATCTGTTCATTGTCTATCGCTTCCATCGTGAGCAACAAGGTCATAATTTTCGTTACCGACGCAATGGGAAGTTGTTCATGAGCGTTTTTCTCGAACACGACCGTTCCGCTCCCCAACTCCATTAGCACAGCCGACTTTCCGCCCACCGACAAAGCCGCAGGTGATACCGCCGCCGCGGTGGGTGCCCACACGCTCTCATCCTCCGCATACGGTGCTGACACCGCATCCTCCGTGTCATAGATGTACGCTTCTTTCGCCAGGACGGTGGGAGAAACCGATACCAATACCAACGATAACACGCCGCAAAAAAGCCGCTTTACAAAATATTTTTTCATACGCATCCCTACCTTCTGTCAAAACGTATGCATCGGGTGCGTTTTTTAGTATAAAAAAGGCTGTGCAACGTGATGTTGCACAGCCTGTATTTATTTACCATTGTACCTGCCAGCGGCGAGAATACCCCGTCCTGTCGCGTTTTTCGCCATCATCCGCCGATTGATATACAGAAGATGCGATGTTTTGTTGCAACAGCGCATCATACCGCGCCGTATCAAACGGCAGGCGAATTTCCGCATTGCCCGTCCACGCCGACAAATACGCCGCGTTGCTGATAGACAGTTCCAAGATACCATCCTCACCGGGCGCTAACAGCGGTGTGCCATTCCGCACGGCATCGGTGAAGTTTTGCAGAATCCCTGCGTGCATAGCGCCTTGTTCAGCAGGTTCATATTCGGTGTAATCGGCAGGAATGGACGGTGCGATATCATCTGATACAAACCGCACGTTCCGCTCGGGCGTGTGCAGTTTCCACCACTTCATCGTACCGTTTTCCAGCACCAATTTACCTAAATCGCCGACAATTTCCAAACGGTTCGTACCGGGGGACTCGCCGGTGGAAACGATAAACGTACCTGTCGCACCGTTTGCGTAACGGGCAAAGATGGTTACATCATCCTCCACCTCGATGCGATGATATTTGGCAACATCGCAAAACGCCGTAATGCTTTTGGGCATACCGCAGATCCACTGCCACAAATCGAGGTTGTGCGGCGCTTGGTTCAGCAATACTCCGCCGCCCTCCCCTGCCCAGGTAGCACGCCAGCTTCCCGAGTCATAATAGTGTTGTGTCCGATACCAGTTGGTAATGGTCCAAGCGGTGCGTTTGAGTTCGCCGAGCTGTCCGCTTTGCACGATCTCACGCGCCTTTTGGAACAACGGACTCGTTCTTTGATTGAACATAATGCCAAATACGCAACCGCTCTTTTGGGCTGACACGTTGAGTGCTTCCGCTTTGGACACCGTGATATCGACAGGCTTTTCCACCAATACGTGCAAACCTGCCTCAAACGCCGCCATAGCAATATCCGCATGCAACGGATGGGGCACAGATACGATCACAGCATCCAAAAGACCGCTCGCAAACATATCTTCATATCGTTCAAACGTGGGGATTCCCCACTTTTGTTCACAAAACGCACGGCGGCTTTCAGCAACATCACAAGCCGCGGTCAGTACCGCGCCTGCAATCTCTCCGCCGCCGATGCAGTTCACGTGTGCAGTGCCGATATTACCGACACCGACCACGCCAAACCTCACAGTTTTCATGCCATCACAACCTTGATTATTTGGTACCGCCATACGTATCAGAAGTATCCGCAACCACCGCTTTGACCGTCGTTTTGCGACGAGAAGTAGCAACCCTCTTCATCAATTCTTCGTAATATACGTCTTCATCGAAGGGGATTTCAACCGCTTTACCCGTGAAAGCGGAAAGGTGCATCGCATTGGAAATGGTCAGGCCATTGATGCCCTCCGCACCGTGTGCCACCAACGGTTCACCGCGCAGAATAGCACCGCCCCAGGCGTTGAGAACACCGATATGCTGTTCGTTTTTGCCGTCCAGTTCCAGTTCCAGCTTGGTAACCTTCGGAGAACCGAACGGCGCTTCATTGGTTTTGGTGAATTCCGGTTCAGCCATCTCAAACTCCCATACAGACAATTCATCGCCGTCTGCTACCAACTTTGCTTTATCCATTTGGATTTCAAAGCGGTTGGTACCGAACGCATCGCCTGTAGAAGTGATAAACGTACCGGTTGCACCGTTTGCATATTCCACATAAGTGGTAACGTCGTCTTCCACCTCAATATCATGCCATTTACCGATATGTAACTGCGAAGAAACCTTCACCGGCATACCGCAGATCCATTGCCACAGATCCAGCTGATGCGGACACTGATTGAGCAGAACGCCGCCGCCCTCGCCGCTCCAAGTTGCACGCCAATCGCCCGAATCATAATACGCCTGCGGACGATACCAGTTGGTGATGATCCAGGAAACACGACGAATTTCGCCATACGCACCCGAATGCACCAGTTCGTGCATTTTACGATAGATACAGTTGGTACGCTGATTGAACATCATACCAAACACCACTTCCGGATGCTTTTCCGCCTCTGCATTCATTTCTTTGACCTGTTTTGTATAAACACCTGCAGGTTTTTCCACCATCACGTGGATACCGCGCTGCATACACGCCATCGCATATTCGGTATGCTGATAATGCGGTACCGCCACGATGCAAGCATCGATCAGACCACTGTCCAGCATTTCGATTGCATCCGAGAACAAATGTGAAACGTCCGGCAGTTCCTGCTTTGCCCACGCCAGACGATCGGGGTTGATGTCCGCTATTGCAACCAAGTCAAAATCAGGGCATTTACCGTCTCGCACGTTTTTCGCATGACTGCTGCCCATATTGCCGATACCAATGATGCCAAGTTTTACTTTTTTCATAGTATACACTCCTTAGAGCTTGTTGCTTCATTCAAAGCCGTTGGCTTTCAAAAATGCGTAGCTGCGTTTCAAACATTCAAACGGATCTTCACCATAGCAATCATCCTGTTCGACCAACATATACTGTGTGCCCGCTTCCGCGGCTTTTTGGAACACGCGGTCGAAGTTGATGTTGCCGTCTCCGACAGGTGCCATTTTACAATCGTACACGAAATCTTTGAGATGAATACACGGCACACGACCTTTCAAAAATTCCAGCCACCACGCAGGGTCGCCGCCACCCATCTGCACCCAATAGGTATCCAGGGTAAAGCCGACCAGATCGGACGGCATCCGTTCCGCAACGTGTCGCAAAAACACCTTGCCGTCATATTTTGCAAATTCATGTGCGTGATTATGGTACATAAAGAGTTTGCCGTTTTCTTTGAGGGTTTTGGCAACCGCACCAAAGGTCGTTTCAAACTCTTTGAGACTTGCTTCCCCGTTTTGAGGATCAAACACGTTAGAACCCAGACCGACATATTGACAACCGAACACATCGTGATCGTGAGCAACCGCCGCCGCATCCGCAATCAACCGCTCGCGCGGAATATGGGTCAGCACACAGGAAAGACCGTTTTGATCCAACTGTTCTTTGAGCCATTTGGGATCATACGCACAAGTGCCCGAAATCTGCACCGTTGTATATCCGATATCCGCAACCTTTTTCAAGGTTTCCGCAAAATCATCGGTGTTGGTGCAAAAATCACGCAGGGTATAAAACTGAGCACCAATTTTCATAACTGTTTTTCTCCTTTACAGCAACGCTTTAAACGCTTCACAAGCGGCATCAAACGCCGCATCATTGCTGTCATACACATACCGCTCGCCCACTTTGCTCTGTTCACCATCCTGCTCAAGAGCGGCAAGTCCGTCAAACACTTTGAGATGCGGTTCCATCGTAAACTGACGGCCGCCGCGTGCGATATACGCACGCACAACAGCGGCAACATTGCCATCACCTTTACCGGCAGGCACCACCGAACCGTCCCACAATGCATCTTTGATGTGCATATATTTGATACGGTCTTTCAGCAGTTCCCACGCTTCCAGCGTATCCTGTCCGCACTGTACAAAGTTGGCAGGGTCAAACACGCCCTCCAAGCGAGGTTCTGCTTTGAGAATATCCAGGCAACGCACGGCGTTATCGCCGTAAATACCCTTTTCATTTTCGTGGCACAGGGTAACGCCCGTACCTTCTGCCAAATCGGCAAATTTCCCCAAGCGATCCATCACTTCATTGCGATAATCGGCAGGGTCTTTGCCTTCCGGCATAAAGAACGAAAACATACGCAGGTTGGAAGCGCCGAGTATATTCGCCGCCTCCAAAGTGCGTTTGCATTTTTCAAGATGTGCGGCAAAATCATCCTTTTCAATATGAATTTTGCCGATCGGAGAACCCATCGACCAGATGATAAGACCTGCGGCATCCATTTTGCGACGCACTTCTTTGAGCTCATCATTGGTCATTTCAATAGCATTTTGTTTACCGATATTGCGGATTTCAAGTCCCTGCAAACCGTTGCGTTGCATTGCCTTGATCTGCTCGTCAAACACCGCGCTCGCCTCGTCGGCGAATGCAAAAATCTGCAAATTCTCCATATCCATACTCCTTTTACACGCCGGAATACGCCGAGAAACCACCATCCACAGGAATCGTAACACCTGTTACAAAGCCGGATTTGGTGTCATCCAACAACCACTCGAGCGTGCCGAGCAATTCTGCTGCTTCACCGAAACGACCCATCGGGGTAGCGGCAAGGATTTTGCCGGTACGCGCAGTGGGAGTGCCGTCCTCGTTAAAGAGCAACGCTCTGTTCTGATTGCTGACGAAGAAACCGGGCGCGATCGCATTGACACGAATGCCTTCTTTCGCAAAATGCACCGCCAACCAGGAAGTGAAGTTAGTAACAGCAGCTTTCGCGGCAGAGTATGCAGGAATTTTGGTCAACGGACGGTACGCGTTCATAGAAGAAACGTTGAGCACCGAGCAACCTGCACGGCCGAGCATATCGGTCATAAACACCTGACTGGGCAACAACACGCCCTTGAGGTTCAGGTCGAACACAAAATCAAAGCCTTTTTCTTCAATATTGAAGAAGGTCATAAAATCTTCGGCGGTCTCATCACCTGCCTCATATTCTTCGTGCAGGGTGGTGCAACGCGGATTATTACCGCCTGCGCCATTGACCAAAATGTCGCATTTACCAAAATCGGCGAGCACCTTTTCGTGCACCGCTTCAATGTCCGCACGGTCAAGCACATTACATTTGTACGCCTTTGCAGTGCCGCCTGCGGCGACAATGCGGTCTGCCACCGCCTGCGCGGCAACGTCGTTGAGGTCCAAAAGCGCTACCTTCGCGCCCAAAGTCGCCAAATGCTCTGCAAAGCCGGAGCAAAGAACGCCGCCGGCACCTGTTACTACAATCACTTTATCCATACTGTCATTCTCCTCTCATTTAAAACACTCGATGATCGGGCGCGTTGCATACGCGGCCGTCTCAAAATCGGGTGCGAACACTGCTTCTACGCTCAAACGAGCGTCATATCCGCTCGATTTTAGCGCCGCTGCCCACAGTTTCACCTGTTCCAAATCTTCCGCAAGCGGAACACCGCGGTCATCATTTGCACGGGCAATATGTGCGTGCCACACGGGAGATTCCGTTTCACGCACCGCGTCCATCGTTTCGCCCGAACGGTAGGTGTGGTAAAAATCCACCAAACAGCCAACGTGGCTATGCGCCGCACGGCGCACCATCTCTTTACCCTCTGCCACCGTGTTGACCAGATTGGTCTCTTTCGGGCCGAGCGGCTCGATGACCACGCGGATGTTGTAGGTTTTGGCAATGTCGCCACAAACGTTCAACACACGGCAAAATTGGTCAATCGCTTTCTCTCGGTCATATCCGTCAGGGACATTGCGAGCGCCACCGCTACCGATCACAACCACCTGTGCGCCCAGTTCTGCGGCGCGAGATAAAGCGTGATCGAAATAGACGGCAATCGCCTCATAAT
>JAZRQN010000147.1:0-10960 GCA_045649855.1 Acutalibacteraceae bacterium
TTGGGCGGCGGTGTGTGGTGCCACCTTGAACAGGAAGGCTACTTCAATATGCAGGGTGCTATCGACGGTGGTAGCGACCTGCGTTACACCACTGACCTGTCCACCAAGTTCATCTCTACCTACGACAAGACTGTGCCTCACCACATGGTGATCACCGTTATCGACGGTATGTTGAGCATGCAGGTTGATGGTTCCGATGTCTACTATGCATCTCTTGATCCCGAGGCATGGGGCGGCCTGGTCGGCATTGCTGCACACGGCACCGGCGGTACGTTCGACAACTTCCAGGTTACTGCTGTGGATCTTGCCGGCAACGCTATTCCGTTGGATACAGCTTCGAACAGAAGCTGGGCTCCCGAGCCGACCGTAGACAACTACGAGGGTTGGTTCCCCAAGAAAGAAGAATGGTTCTTCGACTGGGGCAAGGAATACGAGGCAGAGATCAAGAATAACACGCTCAAATAAAAGTCGTGTAACTTGGTCAACTTAATCACCGATTTTACCGCGGCGCTCTCGCAAAGAGCGTGGGCGCCGCGGACAAAATAACAAAAAATTAGAGAAAGAGGAAATGCGGTTATGACAAAGAAACTTTTAGGTTTATTGCTCGCTGCTCTTATGTTGGTTTCCTTGATGGTAGGCTGTACCACTGAGGAAGTTGTTTGGTACAGTGAGAGCGGCAGCGGCGACGCCAATCAGAGCGGCGACGGCAGCAATGATGAAGACAGCGATGCGGATGCTGACGCTGATGCGGATGCCGATACGAATGATGGCTCTGACACCAAAAAGACTAACACAAAGAAAACTACCACTAAACGTCAGAAGACTACTACTGGAAAGAAAACCACTCAGGGCAAAGGCACCAAGACTCGTGCTACCCGCGATGCGGCCAGCTCCTTGACCTTTACTCCCGTGGCTGACTCCGGCGCGAACTACAATGTGTCCGGCAAGGTTACCATCGCGGTTGATACCGTGCGTTCTACCGACTACGATGCTATGTTTGACGTTATGCTCAAACTGTATCCCAACATCGACTTCGTGTTCGATTACTGGTCTCACAATACGAACGACGACGGTCGTGAGTATTTGACCACCCGTATGTCCACCGGTACTGCTGCTAACATCATGTGGGACGAAGCAGGCGAAATCCCCTCCTACATCATGAACGGCGGCTGGATCAAACCCATCACCAGCTATCTTGCGAAAGACCCCGAGGCGGCAAACATCCCCGCTAACTTGAAAGCTAACTACACCTATCATGGCAACGTGTTCGCTGCTCCCCATCAGGCGACCTTCGAAATCGTTGCGTTCAACACCGACCTGGTAAACAAACTGGGTATCAAAAACAGCGAAATGCCCGGTCTCGAGTGGACCATGGATCAGTATGAAGACCTGCTCGAGCGCGGCGCTGCCGGCTACAAGCAGGAGCCCGCCATCTGCGTGGCTATCGGCGATTTGTTCGAAGCTTACAACCGTGTGTCCTGGTGGAACGCGACTGCAAGCGGCGGCAACTACGGTGTTCGCGGTCTGAACTATGCGACCGGTCAGTACGAAGTGAAGTACCTCAAAGAGGGTGCTATCCAGTTCCGCGCATGGCGTGAGATCCCCGGCGTTGAAGGCTGGGTTGAGCAGGCCGGTACCACTCAGAACCAGTTGAAACAGAAATTCCCCACCGTTTCCGGTTACAGTGCTCTGTGGGGCGCAGGCAAAGCGTTCATGGACGATGCCGGTACCTGGCAGGCTGAAAAATGGGATGAGCAGTATCCTGAGCTGAACTTCAAGGTCTGGACCACTCCCAACCGCGACGGCAAACTCATGATGCACGTTGACCACTGCTTCATCACCAGTTCCACTCCTGACTCCAGCATGGAAGCTTGCTGGCAGGCTCTTCGTTTCATGACCTTCTCCACTAACGGCAACTTGGCGCGTTTGACCATGTACGAAGATTCCCAGAAGGGCAAATACAACCTGAACTCTCATGTGTTCTATCCGGTCACTACCTCCGCTACCGTTCTCAAGAAGTACAACGATCTGTCTTGCACCAACGAAGTGGACGAATATATGGTTGCGAACATCAAGAACTCTCTCCGTTATGACACCTTTAAAGTGGTTCCCGGCCTGCGTGATTCCGACGGCGAATGGGGCCTGGCTATGAACAACATCACCGACGGTAAAGATCCCTCCGGCGCCGGCCTCGACGAGCCTGCCAAGAAGGTTAATGCGAAGCTTAAAGAGTATCAGACTACTATGAAAGATGCTTGCGCGGAATACTACAAATAATGATTTGGTCATTGATAAGTAAGCGTTATTAATAGGTTTATGGTATGTAACGCTCGACCGTCCGCGTGAGCGGACGGTTAGAGCGGAGTTTCGATTGAGAAAGGTAGGTGAGGTAGCGGATGAAGAATAAGGCTTTGAAAGTTCTCGCATCTTTGTGCAGTATTGTGCTGTTGCTGACGTGTTTTGCCATTCCGGGCTTTGCGAAAGCAGAGTATGAATGGTCGACGACGCCGGCAGGCGCTAAACAGCCTGTCATCTCCAACTATACTTGGTATGCGCTTGGTAAAGCGACCAAGGTTGAAGAGAATCTGCAGTACTTTGTTATTTCGACCACCGCGGGCGAATATGCCGAGAAACTGTATGTTTCTTTCCCGAACGAGGGCGGCTTCCGCGTGCAGTCCCAGCATGAATTTTACGAGAGCGGCATTCAAGAGAGCCACGTAGGCCTCTTCGAGCCTTCCGGCATTGCTACCATTGATTATAAGAAAGACTCTTCCGGCGCAGTCATTATGACCGGCGCGGACGGTACTGTTGTGCGCTATAAGCAGAGCAGCACCGGTTTCGAGTTGGAAGTTTGCAACTCGAACGGCAAAAAACTTCTGGGCATCACCAATGCACAGATCTCTTTTGCATACAGTATAAAGAACACTGTTGTCCGCACCATGGTGGAACTGCCTCTGACCGAAAAGGAAGGCATTTATCAGGGCGGCGAGCGCTACAACAGCGCTAACCAGGTCGGCAAGTACACTTCTCTTGCCAACGTAGACGCGTGGTCTGCTCCTGATATGGCATATATCAACGTGCCGATCTTCCATTCCAACCGTGGTTATTCCATTTGGTTCAACAACTCTTATCCCGGCACCGCCGATATCGGTTGGTCCAACCCCAATAAATATGCGTTGACCTTCGACGGTTCCAGACTGGACTTCTTCCTGTGGACCGGCACACCGCTGGAAAACCTGAAGAAATATACCGATCTGACCGGTACTTCCGGTATGTACAACGAGTGGACGTTCGGTTTCTGGACCGGCGCTATGTCCAGTGCGTTTAACAACACTCGTAAGCAAAACGCATACGCGAATATGATCGATCTGCTTGAAGGATACGCAGAAAACTACAACTTCTATCCCGAATCCATGTACGGTGAAGGACAGAACTCGCAGTATTCTCAGAATATCCAGTATCAGGCAGAACGTGGTATTCGCACGACATATTGGTTCTATCCTGCTTCTGAGTCCACGACTATGGTCGACTATTTGCCGGGCATGCCGTCCAGACCGCAGTTCGATGAGAACGGCAATATGATCTCTACGGGTTATCCGTACAACTACGTAACTACGCCTTTGGAACAGTCCGGTATTTATACCTTCCAGCAGCAGCGCTGGTATGACTATTCCAACCCCTCTACCATCCAGGTAACCACTTCTCGTATGTTGCAGTTGTGGAAATGGGGCGTATCCGGTGCTATGATCGACTATGGTGAGTATCTCACCTACACCGGTACGGCATTCAACGGCGTCAGCAGCATGGAAATGCACAACTTCAACTCCTACTACTACGCGAAGCATTCTTCTGAAGCTTGGCAGGATTTCTGGAAGGGCGATTACGTGCTGTACGAGCGTTCCGGCGCTGCCGGTTCGCAGTATTTTGTCGGTAACTTCTTGGGTGACCAGAGAACTACCTGGGTAGGTTATCAGGCACAAATCCACTCTATGATTTCCATGGGCGCTTCCGGCTACAACCTGTATGGTGGCGACCTTGGCGGCTTGGGCGGCAAGGCTACTGACGATCTGCTGTCTCGTTGGATCGTTCTCTCTTGCTTCTCTCCCTGGAACCGTCAGCACGGCGCCAACATCCACATGCCTTGGGAACAGGGTGATGCGAACAGACAGAACTTCGGACAGTACTATTACTTCCGTAAGAATATCGTGCCCACTGTGATGAATGCGGCAATGGATGCCAACAAGACGTCCAACCCGATCATCAAAGGTATGATGATGGCGTATCCCTATCAGCTTGGTCTGGTAGACGTGAGCAACCAATATCTGTTCTGCGATGACTTCCTGGTGTGTGCTGTTACTGAAGAACAGCAGTACACCTTGGATGTGTATCTGCCTAACGGCGATACTTGGTACAACTTGTTCACCTATGACAGACTCGAAGGCGGCCAGAAGATCACCGTCGAGGCTCCCACTGCGTTCATGCCTATCTATGTGAAGGATGGTGCTGTCAAAGCGATCAACCTTCCCGACAGCATGATCTTGGCAGACGAGATGCATGACGACGTTGACGTTGACAGCGATCTTGGCATGAGCATGGGTTACGGCGATGAACATCGTCCGCATGCTTCCTTGCTGATCACGCCTCCCGACGAGGAGCGCACCACCACCATCCACGTGATGGATGGCGATGTTGAGGATTTCCGTACTTACGATTCTCACACCGAGGTATACACCAGCAAACCGGTGAGCAACTCTACCTTCACCCTGACCAACAAACAGGGTTCTGACCGTACCACCATCTTGGCTCTCGGCGTTACCGCGAGCGAGATTTCCTATGACGGTGAAGTGTTGCCGCGTCTCGACCACATGCCTGACTACTTCCAGGAAGAGTACGGCTACTATGTCGAGTTGTCCGGTTTGACCACCATCTACCTGCCCGCAGGCTGGAAAGAAATCACCATCGTAAAAGGTGATGCAGCTTATGAGCCTTATGAGATGGAAGGTATTGTCGGCGGTTCGGACCGTATGTTTGACGGCGACGTTACCACTTCGTTCATGATCCCGACTGCAAGCACCCGTCCTACCGAGATGATGTTCTCCTACGACGAGCCTGTTGCGATTGGTCGCGTTGTAGCGAAATGGGCGGTTGGTTATCTGACCTCCTATGACATTGAATACTCTGTCGACGGCGAAGAATGGTTCTTCTTGAGCGAGTATGTCGATGACGAGCACACCATCACGGATGGCGCCGGTTCTTTCGATGTGTTCAATGTTCCGAAAGGCGAAGAAGTGTATGCTTCTTACCTGCGTATTACCCCTGCTAACAATTCTCGCCCCGTCGGCATCACAATCAGCCCTGCTATCTACGAACTTGAAGTGTATCCTCCGGACACCTTCGATCCGTTGGCAGAGGATGAGGAAGATCTGCCTGAATACGACGAAGAAGAAGATTACTTCGAGGAAGACGAGTACTACGAGGAAGAAACGCCTGACGAAACCATTCCCGAAGATGACGACGATGATGACGACGGCGATGAAGACGATCAGAACGCCGGCGGCAAAGGCAAACGTAAGAAGATCATCCGTCGTAACATGGGCGGCTGGCTTATCATCTTGATCATCGGCGGCGGTGTAATTCTGTTGACCGGTATTCTGTTGCTCATTCTCCTTCTGCTCAAGAAGAAGAAAAAGCAAGCGGAAGAAGCCGTAGAAGACGCGGAAGCCGCTGAAGAAAGTCCTGTGGACTTTCCCGGTGCAGAGGAATAAACACCTCTGAATACGGATGAAACCGTAAAATAACACAAAAAATATTGCTCACCCGATTGGGTGGGCAATATTTTTTTGCTTTTTTCACAAGAAAACGACCCTTTTAAGCGATTTTTACATCAAAAATTTGGACAAAATGATGGTTTTTGAGGTTCGTGTTTCACCAATATAGGCGGTTTTTACCCCAAAAATGACAGATGGCGTGTTTTATAAAAAACGAACGATTTTTTTGTGAAAAATAACCAATTTCTACGAGTGGATTTCTCTGTTTTGAAGCGGCGGATTTCAAGCGCGAATCGTTGACAAATGAACCGACGAGTGCTATAATCATTGTGGTATTGTACACCGTGAGAAAGTCTGTCTTCCGGAGGAAACTGCATCGCGGCAGTTGGCTTGGAAAAAGCGGTTCACTTGGTGGCAAACTACATACGGAACAGCGGGTGTCAACAGCATCCGCGACAAAAATTATTGTTTACATTTTCACGGAGGTGAACAGAATGCTCAAGAAGAAGAAAGTGGTAAGCCTGGTATTAGCTGTGACGTTGCTCTTGGGAGCTGTGACGCCCGGCTTTGCTTCCGGCAATGACAAGTCGAAATTGCCTGAGGGAGCTCCGCGCTATACCGAATCTTCTATCACGTCTTGGACGAGCGAGGCACGCATCGAAGGAGCATGGGAGCTGGATTGGTCTACCGCGATGATCAATGGTGAAGCTGCTGTGGTTGAAAACGGTGTGGTTTCGGTAGAACCCAAGGCGGTTTTGTCCTTTGAAGTACCTGTTACAGAGGCAGGTACATACGAGATCGCTGTCAAGTATATGCCCAAGGATGCCCTGTATATGGACTGCTTGGTAGACATCAATCTCAACGATTCTGCTAAAGAGGAAGACAACTACGTTGCTTCTCTCCCGTTGCTGTGGGCGGATAAGTACAGCATTTACGGAACCGACCGCAAAGGTAACGAAATGGTTCCCGAGCAGGAAGCGATTGAGAAGCCGTATCTCGACGTGTTGGACAATTATCGCGACACTGACAAAGACACGCTGTCCTTCACCTGGGAAGCCGGCACGCAGAAGATCAACTTCACGCCGCAATCCCAGCACATGATGATTGCAGCGATCTACGTCAATCGTGTACAGGAATTGCCCACTTACAAAGAATATCTGGCTGCCAACTCCGGCAAACAGAACGTTACCGAATGTGTCATCATCGAGGCGGAACAACATTACGTGAAATCCGACTCCTTCATTCGCGGCACTTCGGTCAAGAACGCGGCGCTGTATCCGTACGATACGTATGCCAAGTTGATCAACGTACTGGAAGGCGGCGCTTGGAGAACCACCGGTCAGAAGATCTTGTGGGAGTTTGAAGTAGAGAAAGACGGCTACTATGAGCTGGCTCTCCGCTATCAGCAGAACTCCGACACCAACAAGCCGGTGTACCGTTCGGTTGAAATCGACGGTATGGTGCCGTTTGCCGAGTGGGAGACGGTGGCGTTTGAAAACACCGATACCAACAAGTTCGGCAACAAGGTATTGTCCGTTGGCGACGAAGCTGCCAAGGTGTATCTCACCAAAGGTAAGCACACCCTCGCTATGGAAATCACCTTAGGCCCCTTGGAAGAGATCTATGACGGCATCGTTACGTTGATGGAAGACATCAACTCGCTGGGTATGGATATCCAGAAACTGACGGCAGGTCAAGCTGACCAGAACCGTACTTGGAACATGGATTACTATATGCCCAATGCGATCGGCGACATCGAGAGCTTCGCTAACCGTATTGATCAGCTGTATGCACAGCTTGAGAAAATCAGCGGCGAATCTCCCGCATATGCAGACAGCATGCTGTATGCATCCGAGCAGTTGCGCAAACTGCTTGAGAAGCCGAACCAGATCCCCAATAAAACCGATTTGATCAGCCAGGGCGACAACTCGGCCAGTAAATATCTCGGCAACGTTCTTGCCAACCTGACCAGCATGCCCTTGAGCGTGGATCGTTTCTATCTCGGAAACTGTGATAATCTGCCCGCTCCCAATGCAAACTTTTTCAAAGGTCTTGCAGAATCGACCAAAGCGTTCGTATGGTCCTTCTCCGCGGATGCCGCTGAAGGTAGCTACACTGCTACCGGCGCCGGCAAGAGCACCGAGCTCACCGTGTGGATCAACCGCTCGGTACCGTACGTGCAGGTTCTGCAGCAGATTATTGATGCTGATTACAACTCCGTGAACAATTCGAATATTCAGTTGTCCATCATGCCCAGTGAGCAGAAGTTGGTTCTTTCCAATGCGACCAAGACCAACCCTGACGTGGTGCTCAGCGCAGGTATCGGCACTCCCTTCAACTTTGCAGTGCGTGGCGCCGTGAAGAACCTGCTTGACTACCCCGACTTCCTCACCTTCTATGATGAGAACTATAACCTCGAAGCATTGGTACCCACCACCTATAACGGCGGCGTGTACGGTGCGGCTGAGACGCAGGACTTCCACGTGTTGTTCTATCGCAAGGACATTTTGGAAGCACTGGAACTCGACGTACCGAACACCTGGGATGATGTGAAATACATGATGCCCACCTTGCTTCGTTACAACATGAACTTCTACATTTCGCTGTCGGTCAGCACCTCTTACAAAGGCTTTGGCGCGACCAACCCGTTCGTTGTACAGAACGGTGCAAACTACGTCAGCGATGACGGTATGACGGCTGAATTCAGCACCGACGCCTTTATGGATGCTATGACCGAAATGACCGAGCTGTATGAGATATACGGCATGAACAGTGCTGTACCGAACTTCTACAACAGCTTCCGTTACGGTGAGATCCCGATGGGTGTTTCCACCTTCGGCACTTACATCCAGTTGCAAATGGCTGCTCCTGAGTTGGCGGGCAAATGGAAGATCTATCCTGCACCTGGCACCAAACAGCCTGACGGCAGCATTGCTCGTTTCCAACCTGCGGCAAGTTCCGCTTGTATGATCTTTGGTAATACGCAGCGTGCGGATCAAGCTTGGCACTTCCTCAAGTGGTGGTTGAGCGAAGAAACGCAGGTCAAATATGCGTACACCATGCAGGGTACTTACGGTACGGAGTATCGTTGGAACACCGCAAACTTGAAAGCATTTTCGCAGATGTCCTACAGCAACGAGGATAAGGCAATTATTCTGGAGCAGTGGGGTCATCAGAAAGAAATCACCTACCATCCCGCGAACTACATGATTGAACGCCAGGTCAGTGACGTCTGGAACGGCGTGGTCGTGGATCACGAGAGCTTGGTGGAAGAGATCGATCGCGCTACCTTGGTTACTAACCGCGAACTGATTCGTAAGTTGAACGAATTTGGTTTCTGCGATGAAAACGGCACCCCGATCGAAGGCAAGCAGTACGCCATGCGCGGTATGGAAACGCTGGAAGCTGAACTTGCAAAAGCAAAAGCCAGAGATGCACAGAAAGGAGGGGCAGTCGGCTGATGAAAAAAGCAAAATCTGAAGCTGTTATGAAGCAGCCGAAGTTGCCTCGCGGTAACATTCTTACCAAACACGCGACCCCCTTCCTGTTGGCACCGTACGCCATTTTGTTCATTCTCTTTATTATCATTCCCGTCGGCGCTGCGATGGTGTTGTCGTTCACTTACTACAACACCATCCAGGCACCTACCTTTATCGGCGTTGAGAACTACGTCAACCTGTTCACCAACGACGAAGTGTTCATGCAGTACGTTTTGCCGAACACCATCACCTATGCGGTGTGGGTCGGTATGGGCGGCTATGTGTTGTCCTTCTTGCTGGCATGGTCCTTGTCGCAGGTAACCAAATGGCCGCGCACCATCATGGCGATTATCATTTATTCTCCGTCCATGACCGGCGGCGTGTTGCTGTCCACCGTTTGGCGTGTTATCTTCAACGGTGATAAATCCGGCTACCTCAACTACATACTGTTGAAATTCAACCTGATTGAGGAACCGGTTGTGTGGCTGTCTTCCAGTGATCATCTCTTGATGATCATGATCATCGTTTCTCTTTGGAGTAGTATGGGTATCGGCTTCTTGTCTATGTTGTCCGGTATCATGAACGTCAACGAAGAGTTGTACGAAGCCGCATACATTGACGGTATCAAAAACCGTTTCCAAGAAATCATTTACGTTACCATTCCTTCCGCTAAACCGCAGATGCTGTTCGGCGCGGTTATGGCAATCGTGAATACCTTCCAGAGCGCAGGCGTCGGCGTTTCGCTGTCCGGTGCAAACCCAACTCCCGGTTACGCCGGTCAGTTGATTGTTACTCACATCGACGACTACGGCTTCCTGCGTTATGAAATGGGCTATGCAGCCGCGGTTTCCGTGGTACTGTTGGTTGGCATTTATCTGTTGACCCAAGGCGCCAACAAGGTGCTGGGTAGTAGAGACGAGTAAGGGGGGATTGATGTATGGCTAAAGTAAAAGCAGTTAGAAAAAAACGCTATAGACTGAAGAAAAACGGCATCAATCCGCAACACTTCTCTGCAGGTCAGTTGAAGTTTTACGCGTTTCTGATTCCGCTGTGCCTGATCATGGCACTGCCGATCGTGTTCATCTTTATGAACGCTTTCAAACCGCTGGACGAATTGTTCGCATATCCGCCTCGTTTCTATGTGCGCAACCCTACTTGGGATAACTTTAATGCACTGTTCGCAATTTCCTCCACCAGTAACATCCCGGCGTCCCGTTATCTGTTTAACAGTATTCTGTCTTCGGGACTCACTGTGTTGATGACCATCGTGATCTCCTGCTCCGCCGGTTACGTGCTTTCCAAAAAGCGCTTCCGCCTGCGTCCTGCACTGATGGAGATCAACAACCTGGCTCTGATGTTCTGTTCGGTTGCTGTTGCGATTCCGCGTTACTTCGTTATTGCAAACATCGGCCTGTTGGATAACTTCTGGGCGAACATCATTCCGTTGGTGGCAACTCCCACCGGCGTGTTCCTGGTCAAACAGTTTATTGACGGTTTGCCGGATGCGTTGATTGAGGCGGCCATCATCGACGGCGCGAATGATTATCAGATCTTGCTGAAAATCATCATGCCGCTCGTCAGACCGGCTTTGTCCACCTTGACCATTATGATTTTCCAATCTGCGTGGGGTGCTACCGAAGCTTCTACGAACTTCATCAACAACGAAAGCTTGAAAACTTTTGCTTTCTACCTGTCCACCCTTTCCGCGTGCGG
>JAZRQN010000148.1:0-2654 GCA_045649855.1 Acutalibacteraceae bacterium
TAACGGATGCACACGGCAGAACGGTGAACTTTGCAAACACGGTAATCGTGATGACTTCCAATGCAGGCAGTCAGTTTACCGAGAGTTTGATGGGATTTGGCAAAACCGACGCTGAAGCCTCCAAAGACCGTGCGTTGAAAGCGTTGCGCGAGTTTTTGCGCCCTGAATTTATCGGTCGTGTGGACGAGGTGGTGTTCTTTGCACCGTTGTCGAAAGACGACTTCGTAAAAATTGCCGATTTGATGTTGTCGCAGTTGGTAAAACCGCTTGAAGAAAAAGGCATCGCGTTCTCGTGGAGCTCGCAGGTTGCCGTCTATCTGGCACAAAAAGCGCACGGCGGAAAACGCGGCGCGCGCGATTTGCGTAATGTCATTCGCCGTGAGGTGGAAGATGCCGTTACCACCATTTTGGTGGAGCATACGGACCTGCCGCCTGCACGAATCACACTGGATATGACAGCGGAAGATACGATTGCTGTGTGTGCGGAATAAAAATATTGATAAATTCTCACAATTCCGCGTGTTTGATATTGCTTTTTTGAAAGAGAAGCGGTATAATAAATCCGCTAATGGCAATTATGCCTGGAGAAAATAAAGGTTCGGAGGAATGAAACATGTTAGTATCTGCAAAAGAAATGCTCACCAAAGCGAAGGCCGGTCATTATGCTGTTGGCCAGTTCAATATCAACAACCTGGAATGGACCAAAGCCATTCTGCAGACCGCGCAGGAACTCAATGCGCCGGTTATCCTTGGTGTTTCCGAAGGTGCCGGTAAATATATGTGCGGCTACAAGACCATCGTGGGTATGGTGGAAGGTATGCTGGAAAACCTGAACATCACCGTTCCGGTTGCTCTGCATCTTGACCACGGTAGCTATGAAGGCGCGCTCGCTTGCGTGGAGGCCGGTTTCTCCTCCATCATGTTCGACGGTTCTCACTATCCGATCGACGAAAATATTGCGAAGACCAAAGAGCTCGTTGCGCTGGCTGAAGAAAAAGGTCTGTCTTTGGAAGCTGAAGTCGGCTCCATCGGCGGCGAAGAAGACGGCGTTGTGGGTATGGGCGAATGCGCCGATCCCGACGAGTGCAAAATGATTGCTGACCTGGGCGTTACCATGCTCGCTGCAGGTATCGGTAATATCCACGGCAAATACCCTGAAAACTGGGCTGGTCTCAGCTTCGATACCTTGGCTGCTATCCAGCAGAAAACCGGCACTATGCCTCTCGTTCTGCACGGCGGCACCGGCATCCCGGCTGACATGATCAAAAAAGCGATCGATCTGGGCGTGTCCAAGATCAACGTGAACACCGAGTGCCAGCTCGCGTTTGCGGCGGCTACCCGTGAGTATGTTGAAGCAGGCAAAGATCTGCAGGGAAAAGGCTTCGACCCCAGAAAATTGCTCGCTCCCGGCGTGGAAGCCATCAAAGCGACCGTCAAAGAGAAAATGGAACTCTTCGGTTGTGTGAACAAGGCATAAATTAGCATAATTACCAATGAAAAACAGTCGTTTTCTTGAAGAAAACGACTGTTTTTTTTATTGATAAATTATTCAAGGTGTGTTATGATAGAAGAATAGAATGTGCTATCTATGTCTATCTATAAAAACAATCCCCAAAAGGAGGAGTGCTTGTGCACAAAAAGACATTCCCGGGCGGCATTCATATGTACGACGGCAAGAAAACAGCACCACTGCCGATCGTGCGTTTACGCCCTGTCGGCGAAGCGGTATATCCGCTTTCCCAACATATCGGCAAACCTGCTGTGCCGACCGTGAAAAAGGGTGATACCGTTTTGGTAGGACAGCGTATCGCCGATGCGGCCGACGGGTTATCCGCCTGCATTTGTTCGGGTGTTTCCGGTACGGTAAAAGCAATTGAAAAACGCCTGACCGTGTCCGGTAATATGGTGATGTCTATCGTCGTTGACAACGACGGTCAGTATACGCAAATTCCGGAAATCGGACAGAAGTTGGATTTCCATGATTTGAATAATGCGCAAATACGACAGATTGCGAGAGAGGCAGGTATTGTTGGTCTCGGCGGTGCGGGTTTCCCGACTGATGTGAAACTGAGTCCTGCGGACGATGATGATATTGAATATATCATTATCAACGGTGCGGAATGTGAACCGTATTTGACCTCGGATTACCGTATGATGCTGGAACAGAGCGATGCGTTGCTGGGCGGCATTCGCGTTTTGCTGAAAATGTTTCCCAATGCTAAAGGTATTATCGGCATCGAGGACAACAAACCTGAAGCCATTAAACTGTTGGCGCACCTGACAGAGGGACACCCCGACATCAGTGTACGCGCTCTCAAGACGAAATATCCGCAGGGCGGCGAACGTTCGCTGATTTATGCGATTACCGGCAAAAAGGTGCATTCCGGTTTGCTGCCGTTCCAGGTAGGTTGCCTGGTCATCAACGTGGCGACGGTGATTGCACTGTATCGTGCGATTTTTGAAAGCACGCCGCTGATTACCCGTGTCATTACCTTGTCGGGCGATGCGTTCCGCAATCCCGGCAACTATGAAGCGCCGATCGGTTGCTCTTTGGCGGAAATTGCCTATATGGCAGGCGGCCTTGCGGCTGATCCCGAAAAAATGATTGCAGGCGGTCCGATGATGGGTACTCAGATCACCACGCTGGAACTGCC
>JAZRQN010000149.1:0-15320 GCA_045649855.1 Acutalibacteraceae bacterium
TTTGTCCTCCATATTCTCGCAAACGTCCAGCGTGTCAGCAGGTACCGTCAGCACCATTGCCGCACCTGCACGGAGATATACGGGAATGGTAGAAAGCGGTGCATTCACTTCCAGCGCACGACCGCCTTTGACCGTTTCCCCTGACCAGAGGTTCACCCAATCGCCTTTGGGGAAACGCACCACACGCTCGTTGTAGCCGACCTTGCCATCATTTGCGACCAAACCGTCATCCAGTATGGGCGCTACCATCAGTTCGCTACCAAACATGAAGGCATCTTCCACCTGTTCCACCGCTTTGTCGCCGGGGAACATCATCGCCATCACGCGCATCATCGGCAGACCGCACTTGTTGGCGGTTACACCGAGGTTGTACACATACGGCAGCATATTTTCACGCCACCAATAGAGCTTTTTGAACACTTCCACGGCAAGCTCACCGTATTCCCACGGATTGCGGTGCTTATTGCCGGCGTGCGCACGCATTAACGGATTAAAAGTAGAATACTGCAACCAACGGATGTACAGTTCATCGCTCGGCACGCCGCCAAGGCCGCCGATATCGCTGCCCCAGTTGACATAACCGGAAGCGCCTGCACTCAAGCCGCCGTACAACGCCTGCTTGAGACCGCGGAAATTGCATTTCTGATCGCCGCCAAAGTGCATAATGTATTTCTGGATACCTGCACAGCCGCTGCGCATAAACAGCGCCTGGTCATCGCCCATATACGAATAGAACAGATCGTGTATCGCTTTCGCATACCAGTAGGAATGCTCGTTGTGCATCGCATTGCCGTCTTTGCCGTTGTACAGTATGGCATCGGGATGGATATATTCACCGAAGTCCACCATCGCACCCTTGATGCCGAAATCCATCAAATACTGATATTCGTGCTTTAATGCTTCCATCACGCGCGGATGGGTAAAGTCATACCAGATTTCTTTGCCATCCACAAACATCGCCTTGGATTCTCTGTCAGGCATATGCACAACAGGCGCGCCGGGATCATACTCGTTTTCCAATCCCATCTTTTCCATCGTCTCCACGTTTTTGCGCATAGAGGGATGGCACCAGTGCAACATACGGACGTTGTATTTGTTAGAAATCTCGTACGAGTCGGGGTAAAGGGAAATACCTTCACCGTAAATGGTGCCGATGTGGTGAATGCCGAGTTCGGCATAGCCGTCGACATATTGCTGGAATTTCTCGGCATACGTGCCTTCGCCGATGTATTTCCAGCAACCCCAGGAAGAACCCATCCAATACTGATATGCCCACTTGGGAGGCAGGAACGGGCGACCGGTCAGTTTGGTATAGCTGTCCATATTCTCCGCCGCCGTACCCACGAAGATGAACGCATCCAAAATCGGACCGTTGAAATCCAAGGTATACACGTTTGCGGTATCCACGCCGAATTCCGCCGTGCCGCCGTACATCGTATTGAAGAAAACGCTGTAACCTGCCGTGCTGTGCAAGATCGGCACGTTCTGATAAGTTTCTTTGGGATCTTTGCCAAAGCCGGTATCCACGTTCCACAGGCTGGAAACACGGCCCACTTGGTTGACACCGTTGTACCGCTCACCAAGACCGTAGAACACATCGCCGTCCGCAAACGGTGCGGCAAATTTCATCTTTTTCATCTCGCCGTCGGCAAAACCGAGCGCAAACGTATCACCATTCACCGTAAACACAGTATCGCCCTTCGTATTGCGCACCGTAAAGCTGAAAACCTTGTCGGTGTGTTCGACAAAGCAAGCAGTGAGTTCGCCTGCCTGCATTTCGCCTTTTGCGGTGTAGGTAATGGTGTGAACGTCATCCGCGGCAAAAAAGCCGTCGTTTGCGCGAATACGCACACCGCCGATCACAGGGAAGGTTACGGTCAAGGTGAGCAATACATCCTCTACCGCAATGTCTAAGAGTAAACCATTTGCCTTGCGTTCTACACGGGAGAGTGCCGTTATCTTTTCCCATTTCACGGGAATTTCCGGCATTACAGGACACGCCATACGAAAATCTCCTTTCAGGATAAGCTTTTCTGCTTTTATATACAAAGCATACCAACTACGATTAGTATATTCAATGTCAAAATTGAAATGTTTTTTGTAAAAAACGTTTCAAAAAGCATTTCAGCAAAAAGCGGCGGTTTGTTGCCAAACCGCCGCTTTTATTGCAATCAAAATACCTGTACGGTGTTAAAGCCGTTAGGCGTTTTCACAATGGTTTTGTTGTTTTCAACTGTGAACGCCGCTTCCTTGCCGTCCACCAAAACTTTCGCAGCTTCGATACCGTACACCAGCACAGCATCCAGCTTCATACCGTCTTTGTTGGTGACTGTCACCGCTTCATCGCCGATCTTATCGGTGATGAAGGTATAAGCGGTGTTCTCATCCGCGAAATGTTTGACCTCGCGCTTGCCGTCAGCAGCGGTGGTGAGCAACGCGGAAACGAGTGTTTTGTCTTCCATATTCTCGCAAATCTCGAGGGATTCAGGCAGAGTGAGCACCATCGCCGCACCGGAACGGAGATATACAGGGATCTCGTCGTAATCCGCAGTGACCATCACCTTGCGGCCGCCCACGTAATTCTCGCGAGTCCACAGATTGACCCAGTTACCTTCGGGGAACGCCACCATCTTGCAACGGCGACCTTCGTCGATAACGGGAGCAACCAACAATTCGGAGCCGAACATATACTGGAACGCCTCTTTTTCGACCTCCGAGCCGGGGAACTCGATCGCCATTACGCGCATCATCGGTTCAGCAGTGTAGTGGCTGTTGATCGCGTTGCTGTAAATGTAATCCAGCATATTCTCACGCCACCAGAAGATCTTTTTGAAGAACTCGGTCGCCTGCTCACCATACGCCCACGGATTGCGCTCCATACCGACACCGTGAGAACGCATAATGGGACTGAATGCGGCATACGCCAACCAACGCATATACAGTTCAGGGGTGGGACTGCCGTGATAACCGCCAAGGTCACTACCCCAAATGTTAAAGCCGGAAGCACCGATGGTTACACCCGCGTGATACGCCTGCTGGAGACCATAGAAACGTGCCGCCTGGTCGCCACCAAAGTTAGCAACAAAGCCCTGGCTGCCTGCGCAAGCAGAACGCTGGAACAAAATGTAATCATCGCCACAGTTCTCGTCAAACAACTGTTTCATCACCTTGGCATACCAGTAGGAATGCTCGTTGTGCATTTCGTTACCGTCTTTACCATTGTACATCAACGCATCGCCCGGCACAAACTCACCAAAGTCGATCATGGCGCCTTTGAGGCCCCAATCGAAATACTTTTTATAATGTGCGCGCAAAGCGATAATGGTATTGGGATTGGTAAAGTCAATCCAAGGACCGCCCGTTTCTACCTTTGCGGGCTTATCATATTTATCAGTAATACGCGGCAACAGTTTCCAGTCGTCCGTGCCGAGCACCTCTCTGCAGAAATCCATATTGAGGCTCGGATGATTCCAAATCAGCATACGGATGCCGTGTTCCGCCGCAATCTCATAACCCGCTTTGTTGAGAGACGGCTGTCCTTCGCCGTAGCAAGCCGCTATGTGGTGAATGCCGAGATCGGCATATCCCTGAATGTATCTGCGGAAACACTCTTTATAGTATTCCTTGTCATCAGGATCATTGGGATTCTTCCATTGCGGAGCACCGCCGCCCATCCAATACTGGAGGGTCCACTTGGGCGGGATAATGGTATGTCCCGTCAAATCGGTATAGGATTTCAAATTCTGTTTCGGTGTGCCGGTGAACACATAGAAATCCGCAGTAGGACCGTTGAATTCCAGCTCGTAAACATACGGTGTCTTCTTACCGAAATCATACCAACCCGCATACATCGAGTTTACAAACAGGAAATACCCTGCCGTGCTGTGTAAAACGGGCACGTTTTTGTATGCTTCGTTGTGGTCTTTGCCGTTATCGCCGCCGGGGTTGTGGATAGCGGTATCCACGTTCCAGGTCAGCACGTCATGTCCCACCTGGTCGAGAGTATTGGTACGCTCGCCGAGACCGTACAACATCTCGTCTTTGGCAAACCCGACGTTCAGTTTGAATTTCTTAACTTTTTTGATCTTATTGCCTGCAAAACCGAACTCGATGGAAGTACCGTCAAGGCTCATTACCGTTTTGCCGTCAGCATTCAGGATGGAGAGCACAAAGCCTTTTTCATCATCCTTGCAAAACAGAACGGTCTGCTCGCCGCCCGTGATTTTCAGCACTTTTTTGCCACTGTATGCAACGGGATAGTTGTCTTTGCAATCAAAGAAACCGACAGTTTGCGTGATGCGCACGCCGCCTACCTTCGGGAATGTAACTGCAAAGCTGAACGCCTTGCCACCCGACTTGGTGCGGAACGTGAACGCGTCTGCCCCTTTTTGAAAAGAGGTCAAGGTCGTGTTGTTTTCCCATTCCACCGGGATGATCGGCATTTTGGGACATTTGCTGTAAGCCATAACCCATTCTCCTTTTTTCTGTCATTGTATGACCGGCATCACCAGATCTGCGCCTTTTTGAATCCGTCGACTTTAATAAGCGTTCTGCCGCCGTCCACCGTGAACGGTACTTCTTTGCCGTCTACGACCACTTTGGTCGCCGCAACGCCATTCACGATGATGCCGCCCAGTTCCATACCGTCGACATTTTCCACCGTTACCGCTTCATCTGCCAGTTTATCGGTTACAAAGGTATACGCCGTATCGGCATCCTCGTTATGTACCAAAGTGCGTTTTCCTTCTGCAGGTGCTACCATCACAGCGTTAGTGAGTGCCACATCCTCCAAGTTAGTGGAAGTAGCCAGCGTGTCGGCAGGTACGGAAAGCACCATCACAGCGCCCTCACGGACATATACGGGGATCGTTTCGATCGGCGCAAGCACATACAGCGTTCTGCCGCCTTCGAACTTCTCGCCTGTCCACAGGTTGTACCAGTTTCCTTCGGGGAACGCCACCATACGCCAGTTAAGATATTCGTCTGTTACGGGAGCTACCAGCAGTTCGGTGCCGAACATATACTGATCTTCCGCCACCGCCGATTTATCATCGGGGAACAGCATGACCATCGGGAACGCAATGGGGGCACCCGTTTTGTGCGCATTCACTGCCTGGTTGTAGATATACGGCAGCATATTCTCACGCCACCAATAGAGTTTGGGGAATTCCGCCTTCGCCGTATCGCCGTAGTTCCACGGATTAGAGCCGGGACGACAGCCACCTGCGTGTGCACGCATAATGGGGCTGAAAGTACCGTGTTGCAGCCAACGGACATACGTCTCGTTTGTGGGAGAACCACCCAAGCCGGCGACGTCGCTGCCCCAAGTCGGCATACAGGATGCTGCCGCGGTAATCAGACCGGTCAACGCCTGTTTGAGACCTTTCGGCGTACCCGTCTGGTCGCCGCCGAAATGCACCGTCCAGTGCTGGCTTCCTGCGCAACCTGCGCGCTGATACAGGATATGATCGTCGCCGCAATATTTATGGAACACCTCAAACATCGCTTTGCCGTACCAGTATGCATGCTGGTTATGTGCGGTTTCGCCCATCTCGCCGTTGTGCAGTTTCCAGTCCGCTTTGATAAACTCGCCAAAGTCCACCATTGCGCCTTTCAATCCAAGCGCGAAAAAGCGCTTATAGCGTCTATCCAGCAACTCGTGTACGTTGGGATGTGTGAAATCGAACCACACGCTCGAAATATCCCATTTGCCGTTTTTCTTTTCCAGCGGGAACGGCTGATCTTCGATAGCATCGCTGCCAAACACCCGTCTTCCCAATTCCAAAATATGTTCCTGATCGGTCATGCCGGTCGTGTCAAAATCATCGCCCTCCGACTGCAAACCGTGATCACGGCACAAACCGGGCCAGTTCCAGAAATGCATGCGGCAACCGGATTCTTTGAGCATTTCATAGCATTCTTCCGTTTTACACGGACCGGATTCACCAAAGCAAGCGGCTATATGATGGATGCCCATTTCGGCATAGCCGTCGAGATATTCACGCAGATTCTGCTGGAAGGACTTTCCTTCGTTCTGCCAAGCGCCGAGAGCGCCACCCATCCAGTATTCATACGCCCACTTGGGAGGCAGGATGGGACGACCGGTAATCGCAATATAATGCTCGAGGTTCTTCAAAGCACTGTCGGTGAACACAAACAGATCCATCGCCGTGCCCAGATAATCAAACGAGTAAATATTCGCTTTTTCAACACCGAAATCCGCACGACCGCCGTAGGTGTTGTTGAAGAACAGCGTGTAGCCTGCGGTGCTGTGCAGGAGCGGAATGTTCTGATAGCTTTCCTGCGCATCTTTACAAAAAGCGGTATCCAAGTTCCACAGATACGCGCGGCAACCGACCTGGTTGAACTTATTATAACGTTCACCCAAACCGTACAGCATTTCACCATCCGCAAACGGAGCGGTGAATTTCACCTTTTTGAGTTTTTTGACTTTATTACCGACAAAGCCGAACGCAAAACTATCACCATCTAAAGACAGCAGCGTTTTGCCGTTCTTTTGCACGTCCAGCAAAAAGCCTTTTTCTTCGTCCTTGCGGAACACCACAGCGTTCTCGCCCGCCGCAACCTTCAAATTCTTTTTGCCGCTATACATCAAGGGCAAATTATCATCGTATTTGAAAAAACCTTCCGTCTCGGTGAAACGCACGCCGCCGAGTTTCGGGAACGTAACCGCCAAAGACTTCGTCTTTGTGCCGATTTTTACACGAATCACAAAAGCTTTTTCTTGTTTTTGAATGGAAGTTACAGTGGTAGAATCACACCATTGCGCTTCAAATTCCGGCATATGCGGACAACCTGACCAACCCATAAACAACAACCTTTCTTTCCGCAGGAACACTCCCTGCATATTTAGGTTAATTATACCAAATAAAACCATAAAAAACAATGTGTTTCCAAGGGTTTTCGGGATTTTGATGCCGATTTTTTATCCCCATCTTTGTGTAAAATCACGAAAAAAACGCCCGTCGTATACTCCGACGGGCGTTCTAAGTGGTTTTTATCAACTTTTTAACGGATACCGTAGTTTTCGATGACGTAGTCCATATCCTTGTCGCCGCGACCGGACAGGTTGATCAGCACCGAGCCGTGTTCCATCTGTTTGGCGAGCTTCATACCGTACGCCACCGCATGTGCACTTTCAATAGCAGGAATGATTCCTTCCATACGGGACAGCTTGAAGAACGCATCGATGGTTTCTTCATCGTTGATGACATCGTATTTGACACGACCGATCTCCTGCAAGAAAGCGTGTTCGGGACCGGAAGAGGGGTAGTCCAGACCGCTCGCCACCGAATACACGGGTGCAGGATCGCCGTTTTCGTCCTTGAGCATAATGCTGTTAAAGCCGTGCATAATGCCCTCGGTGCCGTATTTGAGAGAAGCGGCATGATCGCCCAGTTTTTCACCTCTGCCGAGCGGTTCAATGCCGTAAATGTCAATCGGATCGTTGAGGAAGCCTGCAAACAAACCTGCCGCATTACTGCCGCCGCCAACGCACGCTACGATAGCACTCGGCAGATGACCGGTCATATCGATAAACTGTTCTCTCGCTTCGATGCCCACAATGCTCTGGAAATCGCGCACCATCATGGGGAACGGATGCGGACCCAAGACCGAACCGATGCAGTAGATTGCATCTTTATACTCTTTGCTGTATGCGTCAAATGCCGCATCCACCGCTTCTTTCAGCGTTTTAAGACCGTGGGTAACCTCCACGACGTTCGCGCCCAAAATCTTCATACGCGCAACGTTGGGCGCCTGTTTCGCGATGTCCACAGAACCCATGTAAATATCACATTCCAGACCGAAATATGCCGCCGCAGTAGCAAGTGCCACGCCGTGCTGACCCGCGCCCGTTTCGGCAATGATCTTTTTCTTGCCCATATACTTAGCGAGCAGCGCTTCACCCATGCAGTGATTGAGTTTGTGTGCGCCCGAATGGTTCAAATCTTCACGCTTTGCGTACAACTGCACCTTGCCGCCCAGCGCATCGGACAAGCGTTCCAGATGGGATACAGGGGTCGGTCTGCCCTGAAATTCCTTGCGGATACGGCGCAGTTCAGCGATGAATTTGCGAGACTGGCAGATGGAGTAATACGCTTCGGTAATCTCCGCCATTGCCGCTTTCAGTTTATCTTCGACGTACACGCCGCCGTATTTGCCAAAATAACCGTCCGCATTGGGATAGTTGTTAAAATAGGTGTCAAAATCCACACCGTTCAGTTTCATAGTCTATTCCTCCAATATCATATATATCGTATCTGTGTATCAGTATTTGCGCCATCGCGAAAGTCCCATCTGAGCACCTCTTCTAAAAAAATAAACCCCTGTCCCCAACATGGGACAAGAGCTACTCCTGCGGTACCACCCAAATTCGCCGAAACGGCGCGCCTCTTATGCACAATCATGCACTATCCGCTGTAACGGGCGGCTCCCGTCTCCCCTACTCGGTCTCCCTTTCGGCTCACCCTCCCGAGTCCATTGGGCATACCGTCCGCCGTCGCGCTTCCACCGTCCGCAACTCGCTTTTCGCATCCGTATATGCTTACTACTCTCGGTCATTGGTTTTTGTATGTTACTACTATAACACCGTCAAAATCGTTTGTCAACACAAAAAACAGCGGCATTCCCAAAGAATGCCGCTGTTTGGTTTACAACAACTGAATGCCGTTTGCTTTGCACTCTTCACGCATAGCCTCGGGCCAGACGGATGCCTGCACCTCGCCGACGTGTGCTTTGCCGAGCATCAGCATGCACAATCTCGACTGACCGATGCCACCACCAATGGTGAGCGGTAAAGTTTCATCGTCAATCATCGCGTGGTACGGGAACTGATATCTGTCCAGCGCATCGCACGCGGTCAACTGACGGCGCAGCGTTTCTTTATCCACACGGACACCCATCGAGGACACTTCCAGCGCATCCTCCAAAACAGGGTTCCAGAACAACAAATCGCCATTGAGACTCCAATCATCATAGTCGGGCGCTCTGCCGCCGTGGCGAATACCGCTCTTCAAAGTACAGCCGATCTGCATCAAAAACACGGTGCCGTGCTCTTTACAGACGAGGCGTTCACGCTCTTTGGGGTCTTTATCGGGATACAAATCTTCCAGTTCCTGCGTGGTGATAAAGAACGGTTCTTCCACCAGCGCATTTTCCATCAACTGCGGATGGCGCAAATGCACTTTGCGGTTAGTAAAGGTGATAGCCTTCACAATCGCGCGTACCGTTTCTTTCAGGTATTCCACCGTGCGTTCTTCTTTGGTGATGACCTTTTCCCAGTCCCACTGATCCACGAAAATGGAGTGGATATTGTCCACGTCATCATCGCGGCGAATAGCGTTCATATCGGTGTAAATGCCCTCGCCTGCATTGTACTCATAACGATACAGCGCCATGCGTTTCCATTTCGCAAGAGACTGCACCACTTCCGCGCCGCAATCCATTTCTTTCATGGAAAAACTCACCTTGCGCTCAACGCCGTTCAAATCGTCGTTGATGCCGCTGTCGGACGGCACAATGAGCGGTGCGGTAACACGGTCCAGAGTCAGCGCAAACGACAGCGCTTGCTGAAACGCATCCTTGATGTATTTAATTGCGTGCTGTGTCTCGCGGAGAGTCAGCACGGGCTGATAATCCTTCGGAATCTGCAAGGAATATGCCATAGCTCTTGCCACCTTTTACAATTATCGGGCACTGCCCACCGTACGGGGATACAAAATGACATCACGGATATTTTTGATGCCGGTTACATACATGATCAGACGTTCAAAGCCGAGACCGAAACCGCCGTGCGGTACCGAACCGTATCTTCTGAGGTCGAGATAGTCTTTATACAAATCGAGGTTCATGCCGCGCGCTTGCATTTCAGCGACCAATTTATCATAGTCCGCTTCACGCTCGCTGCCGCCGATGATCTCACCGACGCCGGGAACGAGCAGGTCAGCCGCCGCCACCGTTTTGCCGTCAGCGTTTTGCTTCATATAGAAGGATTTGATCGCTTTCGGATAGTTGGTGAGGAACACTGCCTTTTTGCAAACGGTTTCTGCAATGTATCTCTCGTGCTCGGTCTGCAGATCGCAACCCCATTCCACGGGATAGGTGAACTGTTCGCCGGAGTTTTTGAGAATTTCAATCGCGTCGGTATAATCCATCACCGCAAAATCATTGGCGATAAGATCCTGCAATTTGTTGATCAGACCGGGTTCAAAACGCTCGTCAAAGAACTTCATCTCGGTCGGACATTTTTCCAACAACTCGCCGATAACGTATTTGATCATACCTTCAGCAATTTTCAGCACGTCAGGCAGTTCTGCAAACGCAACTTCCGGCTCAATGTGCCAGAACTCCGCCACGTGGCGAGGGGTATTGCTGTTTTCGGCACGGAAGCTGGGACCGAAGGTGTAAATCTTGCCGTACGCCATCGCGGCAACCTCGCCCTCGAGCTGACCCGAAACGCTAAGTCCCGCTTTTCTGCCGAAGAAATCGTTTTCGTAGTATTCTTCCGCAGATTTGTATTCCTCGTTGTAACCGATGGTGGTTACCTGGAACATCTCGCCCGCACCCTCGCAGTCGCTTGCAGTGATGAGCGGCGTGTTGACGTAAACGTAGTTTCTGTCCTGGAAATATCTGTGAATGGCACTTGCGAGCACCGAGCGCACACGCATCACCGCATTAAAGGTATTGGTACGCACGCGCAGATGCGGCATGGTACGCAGGAATTCCAGCGTATGACGCTTTTTCTGCAACGGATACTCGGCAGGGCAATCACCCAACACGGTAATCTCTTTGGCGTTGATCTCCACAGAGCCTTGGCGCGCTTCCACCACTTCACCGATCACCTTCAACGAGCAACCGAGTTTCATGGCATTTTCGTATGCAACGCCCTTTTCTTTATCCACAACGATCTGCAGATGATTGAGGGTGGTACCGTCGTTGAGTTCGATAAACGCAACGTTTTTCGAGTCGCGCGCCGTTCTCACCCAACCGCAAACGGTTACATCCGTACCGATCAATGCAGCGTCGTTAAATACCTGTTTAATATCCAAATGCTCCATCGTGATCTCTCCTTTTCGAGCAATTTACCTATTTTAACTAATAAATTATACCCATAAATGCCACGCTTGTCAACATTCAAGCGGTTTGTTTTTGATTTTTTCGTGCGCGGTATCATTGACAAGCGGTATTGCATTTGTTATATTTTCAAATAAGCACGTACACCGGAGGTATGATATATGGATATCCGCATACTGAAATCGGACGAAATGAAACGGTATGAACCGCAGTTGTTTTCCCTGCTCTCTGCCGCTGATGACGAGTTTGTACCGCCGCTGTCCACACGCTTTTCCACCACCCAGGCAAGCCTTGCGGGCGGTGAAAAAAGTAAAGACGGCATCCGCGCGTATTTCGATCAGATGAAAACGCAGTCGATTATGGTAGCCGAAGAAGACGGGCAGGTGTACGGCTTTGTATCGTTCAAAGAGAACTATGTGAACGATCAAATTACAAATGCACATCTTCCCAACATCTATCTGTCCACCCTGGTCGTCTCCCCTGCCGCCAGAGGAAAAGGACTGACAAAGCAGATATACGCCACCTTGTTCGCACACTACGCAGATCGGTTTGTTTGCACGCGCACCTGGTCCACAAACGCGGCACACATCCGCATTCTCGACCACTTCGGATTTACCACCCTTTGCACCATACCAAACGACCGTGGCACAGGCATCGACACCGTATATTTCATCAAACAAAAATAAGAAAAACCGCTGAATGTATCCACATTCAGCGGTTTTGTTTTTTGTCAATTATTTCGTGCCGAACAAGCGGTCGCCCGCATCGCCCAGACCCGGCAAAATATAGCCGTGTTCATTGAGGCACTGATCCAGCGTAGATACGAAGACGTGCACGTCCGGATGTGCTTCTGCCACACGGGAAACACCTTCGGGAGCGCCGATGATCGCCATAAACTTAATGTTTTTGCAACCGCGCTTTTTGAGCATCGTAATAGCATCGCAAGCACTGCCGCCGGTGGCAAGCATCGGATCCACAACGATCACCAGCTTGTCCTCGATACCATCGGGCAACTTGCAATAGTATTCACACGGCTCCAGCGTTTCCTCATCACGGTACAAGCCAATATGACCGACGCGTGCGGAAGGGAACAACACGTGCACACCGTTCACCATACCCAGACCTGCGCGCAGGATGGGCACGATTACGATAGCATTATCTTTGACCACCCGTTGCGTACACACCTCCAACGGCGTTTTCACTTCGCGTTCGGTAGTAGGCACGCCCTCTTTCAGACACTCAAAGGTCATCAGCGTGGTGATTTCTTCCACCAGTTCGCGAAACTCTTTCATGCTGGTGGTCTCATCGCGCAGGATAGCAATTTTGTGCTGTACCAGCGGATGATCGAAAATGGTTACGTTATCATACTGTTTCATGGATTACGCTTCCTCACTTTCGGTGGTTTCCTTTTTGCGATGCAACACGATGTTGACGATGATGCCGAGGATCAACGCACAAGCGATGTTGGTGATATACACTTTGCCGATGGCAAGAGCCATACCGCCAATGCCGGGGATCAAGATGGCAGCGATCGTAAAGAGGTTTGCGTTATCTTCAAGGTCAACCTTTTGGATCATCTTCAGACCGGAAACCGCGATGAAACCGTACAGCGTAATGCAAACACCACCCATCACGCAACCGGGGATGGAATCCAGAAATGCCACAAAGGGAGAAATAAACGAGATCAAAATTGCCAAAATCGCGGTGGCGATGATGGTAACGATAGAAGCGTTTCTGGTGATCGCAACGCAACCGACCGACTCACCGTAGGTGGTGTTGGGGCAACCGCCGAAAACAGCGCCTACGATAGAACCCACGCCGTCGCCGAGCAGAGTACGGTTCAAACCGGGTTCTTTAAGCAGATCGCGTCCGATGATGGAAGACAAATTCTTGTGGTCAGCGATATGCTCGGCAAACACAACAAATGCAACCGGCACATACGCCACTGCGATGGTCGCCAGATACGATACGCGGAAATCAGCAACGCCTTTGAACGCATTGACAAACGTGAAGTCCGGAACGGATACAAACGTCTGCAACGCAACTTTGCCGTCAACGAGAAGGTTCTTAAACACCGTAAAATCGATCACTACGAGAGCAGGATTATTCGTCGCAGTACCGATCACGGTGAAAACGAGTGCTACGGCATAGCCGGCGAGAATACCGATCACAAAGGGGATGAGTTTGGTCATTTTCTTGCCGTATACCGAGCAAAGAATCACCACAAAGAAAGTAACCAGTGCGCAAATCAGCGATACCCAGATGTTGGTTTTCATGATGTAATACGCAGATACGCCAAACGTAACTTTTTCGCCATAGGAGAATACGTCAGAAATAGCAGCGCCTGCCAAAGACAGACCAATCAGCGCCACGGTAGGACCGATAACCGCCGCAGGCATCAGTTTGTTGATCCAATTCACGCCTGCGAATTTCACAACGAGTGAGATTGCCACATACACAAGACCTGCAAACACCGCACCGATGATGAGGCCGAGATAGCCGAGGTACACGTTGGACAAAGCACCTGCAAAAGCAGCTACCATAGAACCGATAAATGCGAAAGAAGAACCAAGGAACACGGGGCTGCGGAATTTGGTGAACAGCTGATACACCAGCGTGCCGACACCTGCGCCCAACAGCGCCGCGGAGGTGCTCATCGCGTTCGCGCCCTCAAGTCCTGCGTTGCCGCTGACCAGTACGGGAACAACGATGGTTGCCGCCATGATTGCCAATAACTGCTGGAACGCGAAAACCAACAGTTTGCCGAAGGTAGGTTTGTCGTGGATGTCATAAACCAGTTTCTTTTCCATGAAAATTTCCCCCTTAAATTTCTTGAAGATGTCCATACATCTTTCACAGTTCATCATAACATATATATTTACATTTTTCAAACATTTCTGTTCTTTTTTTACAAAAAAAGACTGCACGTACCATTGCACGTACAGTCTTCTTCATTACGCTTTCGTTTCAATCTGCGGATTGTATGCAGGCATCAACTGTAATTTAAACAAATTCATCTTGTGTTTGCGGTCAATGAGTGCTTTTTTGTCGGCATCCGCGATTTCGCCCGTGCGGATATACACGTCCAGTTCCGCATAGGTGAAACCGAGATTTTCCTCGTCGGTTTTACCGCACAAACCGTCAATCGGCACTTTGTCCACCAACTCGCTCGGCAAACCGAGCAGGCGACCGACCTCTTTGACTTCGGTTACGGTCAGATACGACATCGGCGAAAAATCGCCCACCGAATCACCGTAACGGGTGGAATACCCCACCCAGTCTTCCGATAAATTACAGGTATTGCACACGCGTCCGTTACAACTTTGGGATACCGCATACAACGTGGTCATACGCACGCGCGGCGGAATGTTTTGCAGCGTCTGCGGCGTTACCGCCAAATCTGCAGGCAGGTTTTTCAGCACGCCGTTCACCGCATCGGCGATGTTGACCACGTAATGCTTGATGCCCAAATGTTCCACCAGCAAAAACGCCTTATCAATATCGTGCTGTTCGCCCTGCGGCATCAAAACACCGATGACCCGATCCCGACCCAGCGCTTCCACGCACAGAGCTGCCGCAATGGAACTGTCCTTGCCGCCGGAAATGCCTACCACGGCGCAACAGTCAGGACCGTTGTGTTCAAAGAAATCCCGTATCCAGGCTACACAGCCGTCTTTCGCTTTTTGTGCATCAAACATCATACCATTCCCTCCACGTGTACCGTCTGTAATATTCTTTCGCATATCTGCAATCATCAATCGTTTGGCAAAGCAGATAACCTGTTTCTTTGATAGTATACCACACTTTTTCCGCCATGACAAGAAGCCTTTCAGCCATACCGCCGCCAAGTTTTTTTCGGTGGTTCTGTCCGCCAGGCAGTCTCAGGGGTTGATTGTGAGTTTGTTGTAGCATGGGTGAGTGGGGATGTAAAGTTTTTTGGAGTGAATGGCAGGTAAAAAACATCGATATTTACTGCGGCGGCTTCGCCTCGCGCTGCTCGCTGAAAACAGTCCACAGGACTGTTTTCTGAACGCTCAGACCTTCATAAGGTTCGACTCCTGTCTCAAAAGAAAAGTCCGTACCAACCAAACGGTCGGTACGGACTTTTGGTCCGAGTGACAGGATGTCGACCGATTTTGCTGTCAGTGAGCAAAATGCGCAGATACATAACAGCAAAATCGCTGTCACCCTAAAGGGTGACGAGCTTCAACTCATCTACTTGCACA